>QENJ01000107.1 GCA_013374505.1 Candidatus Methanophagaceae archaeon | reverse complement strand
CGCCCTTCTCTGTTCTTAAAATTACACTTGACCACCCTTCTTCTGAACCTTTACTTCCCACAGATATGTCCGCCAGCTCGGCAGAGTAGTCATCACACGTTTGGCAATACTCGGAAAGCCATCCACCCGTTTCTTTTAAGGTTATGGAAAGTTCAGTATCCCGTGTACGAACATGAAAAACACCCTTAGAGACGCTTATCTTTTCCACTTCGCACTTATTAACGCCTCTTTCCGCTATCCACTCAATCATACGCTCATACTTAAAATTGCCATGACAGAAAAGGCCGATTACGAATTTTATTGCCGGTGCGAGATCAAAATTTGTGTGTTGTAAATATCGCACCGCCTTAACATGGCAGGGAAGTCCAACGATGCAAATATTGTCGAGCTCATCATCTATGACCGCGGTTCTCAGTTTCAGCAAGTTAGGCGATGCCCCATATTTTGTACCAGCGGCAGAGATTATTTCTTCTTTGCTCGTTGCTACCATAGGAATAGGCATCCAGTCTTCCTCTTTACCGGTCAATATAGCACCGTCTATTAGTTGCGCGTCCAACAGATACAACAAAATCGCAGTTACAACACCCCCATCTTGTGCTTTTTCGTGTATCCTCTCGTCTGATACTTTTGCCGCAACGGCACGCTTGTATACCCCTATATCTTCGTCTTCGTTTCTGTGTCTTCCGAAGATTTCCTCCTCTATCGCATCCTTATCAAACGCGGTTCGATGACAGGCATGATAGCATACCTCACAGTCCTCACAAGCAGCCTTCTTCTCGGGTCTTTTAGGTCGCCCCTCAAGCCATTTAAGATGAAAGAGCGGACAGGCAGCGACACAGGCACCGCAGTATGTGCAAAGCCCGTCTTCTATCACTTCAGATTCAAGTTCTTCGTATGCGGGCATATTATTCTATAAAAACGTCCGTTTTTTATTTACATGATATAATTCTTTGCTCTCTTCTTTGTCTCTGTCCTTCATTACCATCAATTGATAATAGATTTCCGCAATTCAATGCTTATTAGCCAAATCCTTACTATCTGCATACGTTTCCACTGATCAGTAGGTCAGTTACTTTCCCTTCCAAGTTTATTAACCAGAGCCTCGTACAGCTCATTGTACAACTTTTCATCGAATCTAGCATCATTCCAGTTTGGCAGATGCTCCAAAAGTATTGAAGCATTATTGTAGATAGACTCAAAATGTCTCTCAAAGAAATCTCGTGTACGATTATCTAAAATCTCGAAAGCAGGTGAAAACCAGCCAAGAGTTGGTGCAAAGTAGAACCCAACGATGACTTTGTCATCTTCCCTATGATAGGCAAAGTACGGAACCTCATCGTATACACGGATGTGCAGTTCTGCGTGCGGGCCAAAATTAGTACCCGTTATGTGATCATAGAGCCGCTTACATATACCAATTGATGTGGCAAGGTCAGACCGCATTTGTTCAGCATTTTGGTTTTCCTCTCTCGCGAGCCTGTCAATGATATCCGATCTAGGATCGAGGGATAGAATAGTAATACTTGCTCCCTCCTCTAATCTTCTTGCTATCACCTCTTCCGCGGATCCAATATGAAGGTCCCTAAAATCCCCATCTATGCGGTGGAGAACGGATCTGCCAGCAAAGAATAGCTTTTGCGGGCATCTTGCAAGGTACCAAGTAGAAAATCCATCAAATCTCCTTCTAGTATGAGCAACTAATCGGATACCACTGGTACCAAGCGGGAAATCTATAAAAAGATCGTAAATTTTTTTGACAATATAATCACCCAGCTCTTTCGATTCGAGACGGAGGATAGCGATTTCTCGGAATGCACTTATAACTCCTGCGACAATAAAAGCTAAACCTATTTTAGATATCAATTGACCACTGGAATCGTTGACATCAAGTAATACAAAAACAGCGCCTGTCGGTATGAGAGCCAAACTGAATGTAAGACGAAGACTCCTTCCGCTGCTCATACTATCTGCTTTTTTTGTTATTTGTGTTGCCATATTTTCTTACTTCTTTTATATTTGTGCGTATCAAAATAAAAGAAGGGATTATAACCCCAACTCCTTCAATTTCTCCTCCGTTGGATGTCCCTCGTGGTCATATCCCCGTTTATCGTAATACACCTTGAGCATATCCTCCAATGGATGCACCTTCCCCTTTGCGGGACCATCAGGCATCGGCTCCTTTATCAGTCTTTCAGGTAATGTGTCGTCTTTTCGCCCGAACCCCTCTCGCTTATTGAACATCCTTTCGAGTGCGTATATCCGCTCACCTGTCTTTAAAAACTCCTCCACATCATAGCCATCCCAGCCCGCGACACCTGCAATCATCTCAGCCCATACCTCTGCACCCACGGCAAAACTCAGGAACAGGCAATTAACCGCGGAATCCACAGCAGCAGTGAAGTTCTGGAATAATATCGTTAAATCTACCTTATCATCACTCGCATCAAGCGGGTCAACTTTCAGTGGTGCCCCCACAGCCTCTGCCGCAATCGTATATCCAGTGACATGACAGCCTCCACGATTACCAGTTGCAAAGTTCAATCCTATGCCCATCGCGCCCCTCGGATCGTATGCAGGAAGTTCAAGTCCTTTCACCTGCATCGCATAGTAGTCCGAGCCTTTTCCTATCTTCTCAGCCGCTTTCACCGTACCGTCAGCCAGAACGTCACCAAACCCTTCTCGCTTCGCTATCAGTTCTGTCATTCGCACCATCGCATCAGCATCACCGAAATTTAGGTCGAAACCTATATCGTCCTTCGTTAAGATTCCTCTCCCAAATAGTTCCATCGCAAATCCTATGGTATTGCCACAAGAAATCGTGTCCACGCCATATTCGTTACACACATAGTTTGCCTTCGCAAGCGCATCCAGCTCGCTAACACCGCACTGACCACCGAATGCCCAAGTCGTCTCATATTCAAGACTCTCGCCTTCTATCCCCGCATATTTGCCTTTATCTATCTTTATCCACCTGCCACACTCCATTGGACATTCGAAACACGCGGTTCTCTTTACAAAAATCGTCTCCGCCATGCTCTCTCCAGAAATCTTTTCCGCATCTGCGAACACACCGGTCTGGAAGTTCCGCGTGGGATAAATCCCCAAGCCATTCATGATATTCGTAAGCACCGCAGTTCCGTAGGTATGTAGCGCGCCTTCTTCTTTCGTGACGGCATTCTCCAAAATCATCTTCATCGCCTTGTCCGCAGCTCTTCGCATCGCAATTGAATTAGCAACTTCTATCTCCTTCGTGCCTTTTACTGCGATTGCTTTTAGGTTCTTACTCCCTAATACCGCACCTAGACCAGTCCTTCCAGCAGCTCTATACTTCTCGTTCAGTATTGCCGACATGTATGACTTTTTCTCGCCTGCAATACCAATCTGAAGCACCTTTGCTTCCTTATCCGTCTCCGCTCTTATCCCATCATCCGCTTCAATTACCTGCTTACCCCAGAATTTGCTCGCGTCTCGGAATTCCACAACGCCATCGCTTATCCACAAATAAGTTGGCTTCTCTGCTTTTCCTTTTAGCACTATCAAATCGTATCCTGTCTTACGGAACTCCACAGCCCATGTCCCACCAGAACTTGAGAAGGTCATGCCACCCGTTGCAGGACTCTTTGAAATTACCACATGCCGCCCACTGCTCGGTGTTTTCGTCCCTGTTAAAGGTCCTGTCGCAATGACAACGATGTTCTCTGCTGAAAACGGGTCAGTACCCGCTGGTAACTCGTTATATAAAATCTTTGCTCCGAGTCCTCTGCCGCCAAGAAACTTTCTACAAGTCGCCTCGTCTGTTTCCTCTTCCTTAAAGCTCTCAGCGGTCAAGTCTATTCTTAATATTTTCCCCGACATATTTACCACCCTAATCATTTAATGTTACAGCGATTTAAAAAGTTTTGTTTTTTTTACATCAAAAAAATGTTTTTGGCATACCAATTGTAATTGTTATTATCTCACGCGCGATTGGTGTCTATGGCGGCAGTGGATTATTAGGCATATGTTATAACAATCTAAAAAAACAGAACACAATGACGAAGAGAATGCGGTTAACCGAAGTAAAAGGAGTTAGAACCAGAAGCGGCATGAGCGTAGATGACCTTGCGCAGGAGTTGAGTGGCTGTGCATTCGGTGCGGGTAGATTAGCCCGAGCGGTGGATATATACGAGGAAATGCTGAAGGATGATACAACGAAATTTATCGGTATTGCAGGTGCACTGGTACCCGCGGGGATGCGAACGGTAATTGCACACATGATTCGGGAAAGATACGTGGACGTGGTGGTAACAACAGGAGCAAACCTCGTGCATGACATTATCGAAGCTCTTGGTCATCATCATTATAAGATGGAAGAGTCCGAAGCGAGTGACACAGTAGATGATGCGGGGTTACGAGGACAGGGTATGGACCGGATATACGATATAGTCGTGCATGATGAGGCATTCGCAATGTTAGAAGAGTTTGTAAGGGGTATCTTTGACGATCTCGATTGTAGCGGTAATCAGCGTTACAGTATAAGCGCGCTGACAAAAGCGATAGGCGAAAACCTCTCGGATCGTGATTCTATATTAAAGAGTGCAGTAGATAGCGATGTTCCAGTATTCTGTCCCGCAATTGCTGATTCTATGATTGGTCTCCATGCGTGGATTTATAAACAAACAGCGGCTTTACACGTGGATGCCTTCGATGATATGAAAGAATTGATAGACATATTCTGCGATGCGAAACGTACAGGTGCGATAATTCTTGGCGGTGGAGTACCAAAAAACTTTATATTCCAGACTGCGCTTGTAGCGCCACAACGTGATGATGGTCGAGAAGGGTTCGATTATGCTATACAGATAACAACCGATACGCCGGAGAATGGCGGTTTGAGTGGTGCAACGTTAGATGAAGCGAAATCATGGGGTAAAATCGGCGTAAAAGCAAAAGCAGTTACTCTTTATTCTGATGTCACGATAGCATTACCATTAATCCTGGCTGCGGTGCAAACAAGAATGCACGAGAACAAAAAAACATAGCCATTGTGGTTATAACGAATACGAAACCTTCCGGAATCGTCTCCTCAGCACCACTAACCTGAAACTCTGTTAAATCCCGTACAACATCGGATGTAGAACCCAAAGCCGGATTTGTTGTGGATGGCGTACGTGCTTGCAGTAACAACTGGTGCGACAGAGGGCATCGAGATACTGAGTATCGTGACACCCTATATTAACACCTTTCGTGAGATTGTCTTAATATCTTTACGCATAATGTTATTTACTATGCCTTTACCCCTATAATTACATATAATTTAAAAATAAAAAATCACACAAAAAAAACGAAAATCTTATTTATGGGTGGATTGTATCTTTATATAGATGACAAAATCGCTGCTAAGAATAGGAAAGTATCAAATGCAAAAGGCATGTAGGGGAAAGGACAGGAGGTGTTGTGCGTAGAATGAATATGGCTACAGCAATGAATATAACCTCGGCACAGGAGGGATTTGCGACCGCCACGCAGTCGGGGATATACCTCATTTCCACGAGTCTATTGTATCCCGTGATAATAATCCTATTTCTTTTGATTGTATGGAGTTTAATAGCGCTCGGAAGGTTTCTGTATGAGTGGCACAAAAGGGACCGCGATTTCGTGGCGCTTGAGCGAGGTGCGTTTAAAGCGAGGGCGTTACTGGATGCAAAAGACCTGGACGGTGCTTTTGAGATCTTGAGTGAGGCGTGTTCTACTAAATATGTGCATATATTTCTCATGCGATTAGCAATGTTCCGGAGAGCGCATCAGAGTAAGAAACTAATGGAAGTAAAGATTGAAAAGCTATTACAGGATTTAGAGAGCGTGATGACGAAGAGGCTGGAGTCTTCGCGGTTTGTGACTCGAGCAGGCCCTATGCTTGGTTTGATGGGTACGTTGATTCCGATGGGACCTGCACTACTCGCGCTTGCCGGTGGTGACATCGAAACGTTAGCAAAGAACCTGGTTGTCGCATTCGGGTCAACGGTTCTTGGATTAGTGGCTGGGCTGGTTGGGACTTTTATCTCACTAGTTAGAAGTAGGTGGTATGAGCAGGATATGAGCGATATGGAGTATTTATCGGAGATTTTGTTCGGTGATAGAGAAAGCGAAGAAGGATTTGAATTAGGGATATTTGAAGAATTCGATTTGGATGAAGAGAAAAGGTATAGTCAACGACTCAGGCATTATCTGGGTAAGATGAATAAGGGGGATAGAAACAAACTGCGAGAAGCTTTTAGAAAAAAGGGAGGGCAAACGAAAGATGAGTTACATGAAACGAAGGAGTAGAAGAAACGGTGGGAGAAGAGGAAACCGACTACACGAAGATGTGGACCCTTTAAGCGGAGTTGCGAATCTGTTTGACGTGGCAATGATATTTGCACTGGGGTTGCTTGTTGCGTTGCTGATACAGATGCAAGCGCAAGAGGCGCTCACGGATATTGATAAGATGAAAGAGATAATCGAGCGTGGTAAGCAGATGGAGATGGCCCCGACTGAAGAAATGGTTACCGTTTCCGGTGATATAGAGACGTCCGGCACGCTGTATGAGCTGAAACAGGGAGATAACTCGGTATTTATACTGGTGAATGAATCCGCAGAAGGTGCGGGTTGACGTGTAAACGTATTCAGGAACGGTCAATGCGAGCGAATTGGGGCGATACTGTCAGAAAAGGTATAGGATGTTGTAGCGAGGCAAGA
>QENJ01000268.1 GCA_013374505.1 Candidatus Methanophagaceae archaeon | reverse complement strand
AGAGAAGCGTGATAAAATTTCTGTGCTCACTAAAGAGCAAACGGAGATTATTGAAAAGTTGGGGTTTGCGGATGCGCTTTTCGGGTTGTAGCCTATACAACTCGGAAAGTCAGGTTTTAAAGCAATAGTTGAAACGATAAATGGCGAATGATAAGTTCGGGCGGTTGAATGATGGGCAAGTTTTAATTGTAGGCTAAACGTATTTCATCCAACTAAATCGCCTGTATCACGTATGCGGTGATTGCGTTGTTCACGAATCTCGCATCGCCACACACATTCACCGGAATCCACAGCCATTCGGTTTAAATCGCATTTCCTACAACACCCTTTATTACCCTAAAAAATTGAATATACCTAAGAACATGAAGTGCGCAAACTGCAACCAAAAAGAATGCTATAAAGGCAAAGACTGCACCAAAATTATAGAGTCCGTCAAAGACGCATATAACGAAGAAGCACTCAAATCGCTAAAAGTAGCTACGGCCATAGAATCAAGGTATTACATGCAGAAGACCCGGATACAGGAATTAATACTCTACGCGAAAGAGATGGGCTATACAAACTTGGGCGTGGCATTCTGCATAGGACTGCAAACCGAAGCAGAACTAATTTGTGATGTACTATCCAAGCATTTTACGGTGTATTCAGTCTGTTGTAAGGTCTGCGGGATTGACAAATCGTATTTCGAGCTGGAACGGTTGCACAAACGTATAGAAATTGATACTGAATCCGAGAACGGTGTGGAATCCGAAGTAGAAGCAATGTGTAACCCGATAGGGCAGGCCACGCTATTAAACAAAGAACATACTGACTTAAACATCATCCTCGGATTGTGTATAGGACACGACATCCTGTTCACGAATCATTCGGACGCGCCGGTAACCACACTTGCGGTAAAAGATCGTGTGCTCGCTCATAACCCGCTTGGTGCGATATATTCCCGGTATCATTTGAATAGGTTATGAGCGCAGAATGTCTGTGAATACGCACTGCTCTACGAGCTGCACATTCTTATCTCCTCTATCTTCCGGGCTTAGTTCTTGTATATAAAGTACATGTTTTAACTATTTAGGACGCAGATTACGCAGATTTACGCAGATTTACGCAGATTTACGCAGAAAATCAAATGCCTTACGTTTAACTTACTGTTTATTGCCAAAATTAAGTTCTATCATCATTGCAATCTCATAACCCTTTTCCTGAAAACCATAACCCAGTTTATTATAAACTCGATAGAAGATTCTAATACACTCATCCGTCAATTCCTTATATCTAAAATCCTGATTATCTGCGTTCATCTGCATCCTATTATCAAAAATTATTCTTTATTGTTTCCACCATACCTATTTCTGATAACGGTGGTCTGGCCCCCTATACGAGCACGAGATTACCTCTATACACCACCTCTGTGTATCCCTTACGCCCCAGAATCTGCTCGATTTCGCGTGAATGCACGCCTTGTATCTTTTCTATTTCCGCAGAAGAGTAGTTCGTGATGCCTTTTGCGAATTCAATACCTTCTGAGTCAACTATGCTTACCGGATCACCACACATGAACTCGTTCTCCACGTCAATGATGCCCGAAGGCAGCAAACTACTACCGTTTTTTAGCAACGCCGTTTTCGCGCCCTCATCCACTTTAATCCTGCCCTTTGGTGCAGATGCGAATAGAATCCAGTGCGCTTTATCGTTCATCTTATCCTTCTTCGGCTTGAATAACGTTCCAACCGGCACATCCTCGATAATCTGCGCTAGTATATTTTCGGCACCGCCGTTCGCAATCACCATTGGAATGCCCGCGTTCATGGTAATCTTTGCGGCTTGTATCTTCGTCTTCATACCGCCCACACCCGTTTTACCGCCGGATTCCGCTGTACGTTCCATCTCCGGTGTTATCTCTTCCACGACCGATATGAATTCCGCGTTCTTATTCCTTCGCGGGTCCTGAGTGTACAAACCGTCTATATCGGTCAGCAGGATAAGCAAATCCGCTTCGAGATTGCTTGCCACTAGCGCAGATAAGTTATCGTTATCGCCCACTTTTAGTTCATCCACAGCTATGGTATCGTTCTCGTTGATTATTGGTATTAACCCGGCTTTGAGTAGTGTAATCAATGTATTCCGGAGATTGAGGTATTTCTGCCTATTAAAGAAGTCCTCCTGCGTTAATAATACCTGCGCGATTATCTGCTCGTGACTGGTGAAATAGCGATCATACGTGCTCATTAAAACGTTTTGACCAACAGCCGCCGTAGCTTGCAACATCTTAATGTCCCGCGGTCGTTGCTTCAGGTCGAGTTTGCCTATACCAGCACCGATAGCGCCTGAAGAGACGACAATTACTTCTTTATCGCGTTTCTTTAATTCTACTATCTCCCTGGTAAGTTTCTCTACTTTCCGTGGCTCAAGCCGGTAATTACTATCAGTGAGGTTGCTGGTACCAACCTTAATCACGATTCTTCTCGCTTCTGATATGTTCCTAACTCCTGCCATAGTCTCAGTGATTTTGTTGCCCCTTAATGGATATTTTTTGTATTAGTAGATAAAAGGTTTAAGCCCAATCCATAGCATTGTCGTCTCGTGGAAAATCTGTGTAATCTGGTGGTTCGCTAAACAAATGCCCCAAAACAAGTGCGATACGCCACTATAACAATAGAACAGCATGCTAAGTTTGACGTAAAGCAACAAACCCTCGTTTCTCATGCTTCGCTCGGTCCAGCCCCTTTAGCTCTACACCACCGTCAACGCCCAGAATCTCGGCACCGTCAAATTCATCCATGCCACAAAGTAAATACTGCTCTGGATGCGTGCCCGGTGTGATCTTACAGCTCAATACAACTCGTTTGCCCGCGGATACCACAATTCTAAGGCGCGCCGAGGCTGGATGGTCCTTTGGCAGCACAATCAACGGTGAATTCACTTCTCTAATCAAGTACAGCACGCACCTCAATCCCGTTACTATCTGCTCATCCGTGCCAAATCCAGAAGCCACAAGTAACTCTTCGGGTCCCATTGCCATTACAACCTCACGGTCGGGTGTATCAACAAAGAACTGCCTTTGCACGCCTACTTTTACTACTGCTAAAGTGCCGGTAGTTCCATGCACCAGCAGCATCTCGTTTCTTCTTAGCGGTATCATCTTATTCATCGTATATAAGGTATAACTTCTATTTATTTAGGACACAGATTACACGGATTTACGCAGTATTATAAACTCGATAGCAGATTATAATACACTCATCCGTCAATTCCGTATATTTAAAATACCGAATATCTTCGTTATCTGCGTCCCGAATATCAATTTTTATTCTTTCTTGTCTTCCGATACGGTACACAGGTCCAGATCGCAAACGGTTCCGTCCGCACGAACCTTCATGCAGATCTTGCAGAATCTCACAACCGGGTCATCCACAGTACCCTGCACGAGATCGTCCGCAAGTTTCTTTATCTCATCCTTCGCGTCATGCTGAAAAATGAGCTTTGTACCCCTTTTCTTTGATGTATACTGCGATACCGCAGCCTGAGTAATCCCCAGCATTCTAGAGATTTCTTTTTGGGACAACTCCTTTTCTGCCAGCTCTTCTGCGAGTGCTGCTCGTATGCAAGGCAATACATCCCACACTATTATTTCACAAGGGCATTTCATCGTAGTCAACCTTTTTATATAACAATTGTTATGCTATAAGATAATTAAAAGGTGATACCAGAAATGTTGGAAGAGGTAAAAGAAGTAATAGAAAAAGAGGTCAGACCGGTTTTAGAGCGGGAAGGCGGGAGTATAGAGCTGGAAAGTGTGGACGACGATGGTGTGGTGAAGGTACGGCTGACAGGCGCATGTGCGGGCTGCCCGATGAGTCAATACACCTTGGTGAACTTTGTCGAGGCGACGGTAAAGGATAAGGTCCCGGAGGTAAAGAAGGTAATATCAGTAGATGACGCCAAGGCAAGATTTGAAGAAATGCTGCGGAGATGAGCGAATTTTATGGCGGATGAGTTAGAGGAGTTGGTGAAGGGCATAAAGGCGACTGCTTTAAAAGAAGAAGCGAAGAATAGTAGTAGTATTTATGCCGCTTAATTCAAACCAGATACGTACAAGAATAGTTTTAATCGCAGCGATCTGCGTTTTTAGCACGCAATTTGGCGTTACCGTGATTGCGCCGTTACTTGGCATGTTGGTAACAACATCAGAAATTACGCACTATTTCCTTGTATCTGGTTTGATAATATCCGCTTTTGCACTTGCCAGCTTAGCTCTAAACATCCCCTGTGGTATTATCTCAGATAAAGTGGGCAGGAAACCTTTGATTGTAACAGGGCTTTTGATTTATGCTGTTTCGGCTCTGCTATTCCCACTTTCTGATAGCCCTTATGACTGGATACTTGTGCGAGCTTTACAGGGAGCGGGTGCCGGTTTCTTCTTCCCCGCGGTTGCTGCGTTGCTCACGGACATCACGAGTCCTGATGAGCGTGGGCATGCGCTTAGCGTGTACAACATGGGCTTGGGTGTAGGCCTGGCGGTGGGCCCTATTTCAGGCGGTATTCTCTTTGCAATCTATGGTATTTTCATGCCGTTTCTTTTTTGCGCGGCATTCGCACTTCTGAGCGTGGTATTGGTACTGCTCTTTGTTCAAGAACCGAAGAGAAGCACAAAGGATAAAACGCAAAATAAGAAGGAAAAGCGACTAGGGTTATCGTTAGGTGCAAATGCAAGAAAGGCGTTGATGCTTTGTTGTGCCATGGTATTTTTTGGTAAGGGTGTTGCATCGGTGATGAGCGGTTTGTTCTCGCCTTTTGCAGTCGAAGACTTCGGGCTTTCCGAGGAACTCATCGGCGCGATTCTTTCTGTGATGTTCGTGACGTTTACAGTACTGCAAGTGGGATTTAACCGGTTGATGACGCGAATAGGCGAAATCTATCTCTCGATTGCGGGTTTGTTCTTGTGCACTTGCGGCTTGCTTATACTTGCTTTTGCGACTTGCGTCTTAGAACTGTTTGTAATGAGCGTTTTTATCGGTGCGGGCATAGGTGCGATTTTACTTGGCACTTTGACTTTAGCCTCGAATGCGGCTGGAGAAGGTCAGGAAGGACAGGTAATGGGCATTTATTACACCACTTTTTATGCCAGTCTCGGTAGTATCCCGATTGTTTGTGGTGCGTTATCTGATCTTTTTGGTGCACGGTTGCTGTTCTTTGGGTATGCCGTGCTTTTAGTCGTTTTGATGGTTGTGGTGTGGAAAGTTGGGTTCTTATATGTTGGTAAAAGTCAAATACAAGTGAGATAAAATTGGGGTGCAGGAACGGATTAAGGTAAAGTAAAAAAGCACAAAAAGGGTGTTTGTCATCCCAGTTTGCTTGAGCGCACTTTAGATCATCCATCCACTGATTAATTCTCTTTTGTTTCAAATTTTGTTTCTTTTTCTAACCATTCTGCTGTCTCTGGGTCTATCTTTCTCACGCTTTTGAGCAGCCATATTTTTGGTAATGGAACAGTGCCGTCTCTTATTTTCTCTGCAATAGAGTCCTTTGTTTGGTTAAGGATTCCTCTTGCTATCTCATTGTCTATCCCACTCACGCGGCCGAGCAACCTTCCTATTGCCCACAGATCCGTGTTGGCTATTATTTTCTCTGCAATAGAGTCCTTTGTTTGATTGAGGATTCCTCTTGCTGTCTCTTCTTTTACCTCTCTCACGCGGCCGAGCAGCCCTCCTAATGCCTTTGGATCAGTGCTAGCACGTATTTTATCGGCATACGTATCACTTGTTTTGTTAATTAGCACACTTGCTGTCTCTTTATCTATTTCGCTCACGCGGCCGAGCAGCCCTCCTATTGCCTTTGGATCAGTGCTAGCACGTATTTTATCCGCATACGTATCTTTTGTTTTGTTAAGGAGAACACTTGCTGTCTCTTTATCTATCTTGCTCACGCGGTCGAGCAGCAGTCCTATTGCCCCTAGGTCAGTGCTGGCACGTATTTTATCCGCATACATATCCTTTGTTTTGTTAATGAGAACACTTGCTGTCTCTTTATTTATCCCACTCACGCTGTCGATCAGCCCCCATATTGCCCCCAGGTCAGTGCTAGCACGTATTTTATCCGCATACGTATCTTTTGTTTTGTTAAGGAGAACACTTGCTGTCTCTTTATCTATCCCACTCACGCTGTAGAGCAGCACCCATATTGCCTTTGGATCAGTGCTAGCTATTATTTTATCGGCATACGTATCCTTTGTTTTGTTAAGGAGTTCTCTTGTTGTCTCTTTATCTATTCTGCTCATGCGGTAGAGCAGCAGTCCTATTGCCACTAGGTCAGTGCTGGCACGTATTTTATCCGCATACGTATCCTTTGTTTGGTTAAGGATTCCTCTTGCTGTCTCTTTATCTATCCCACTCACGCTGTTGAGCAGCAGTCCTATTGCCTCCAGGTCAGTGCTAGCACGTATTTTATCCGCATACGTATCTTTTGTTTTGTTAAGGAGAACACTTGCTGTCTCTTCTTCTATCAGCCACACGCTGCCGAGCAGCCATCCTATTGCCGCAGGGTCAGTACTGGCTCTTATTTTCTTTGCATACGTCTTCTTTGTTCTGCTGAGAAGAACTCTTGCTGTCTCTTCTTCTATCAGCCACACGCTGCCGAGCAGCCATCCTATTGCCGCAGGGTCAGTACTGGCTCTTATTTTCTTTGCATACGTCTTCTTTGTTCTGCTGAGAAGAACTCTTGCTGCCCCTTCTTCTATCTCTCTCACGCTGCTGAGCAGCCTTCCTATTGCCCCT
>QENJ01000106.1 GCA_013374505.1 Candidatus Methanophagaceae archaeon | reverse complement strand
GTACGGGTACTAAAGTCCGAGAAATACGATATGAACGAAGTGACGGTTCTGGATAAAGACAAAAGTAATTTGGGATTTGTGAAGCGCTACGGTGTGCAGACTCAATGTGTGGATTTAGCCGAAAAAGGGGAGTGGTATGACGCATTCGCTGGAGGGGTTCGAGGCAGGGTTAAAGAAGATGCAGGCGTGATTTACAGAGAATTGGACAGATATAGTGCGGAGTTCTAAAAGATGCGGATTTTAGTTGTTCAGGAATCGGACTGGCTAAAAAGGAATCCGCATCAACAGCATCACCTCATGGAACGACTATCGCAGAAAGCACACGAAATCAGAGTGATTGACTACGATATTGACTGGGGAAAAGAAGAACATAAGAAACGGTACACGAAAAGAGCGGTATTCGAGAACGTACACAAGATATACCCTGAAGCGAATATACAGGTAATTCGGCCCGCCACTCTAAAAATCCCGGTGCTGGAATATCTTTCACTCTGGTTCGCGCATAAAAAAGAGCTGAAACGGCAGATACGAGAATTCAAGCCGGAAGTCATCGTTGGGTTCGGGATTATCAATACCTATTTAGCAGCTAAGATCGCCAAGAAGCGCGGTATTCCGTTTGTGTATTACTGGATTGACGTTTTGCATACGTTGATCGCGATTAAACAAGTACAATTTTTAGGTAGCTATCTTGAAAAGAGTACACTAAAGAACTCGTCCAGAGTAATCGCAATAAATAAGAAGTTGGCTGAGTTCGTGACAGCGTTCGGGGCTGCTAAAGAAAAGACCTGCGTTATCGGTGCAGGTATTGACCTGGCAAGGTTCAATCCTGAATTGGATGGTCACGAAATTCGTGAAGTTTATGGGCTAAAAGAAGGAGATATAGTTCTTTTCTTTATGGGCTGGCTCTATCATTTCGCGGGTCTGAAAGAAGTAGCATTGGAACTGGCAAACAAAAAAGAAGAGAAGCCAAACCTAAAACTTATTATTGTGGGGGAAGGCGATGCGTTCGAGGACCTCAAGCAAATATGCGAAGACTATGATTTAGTGGGTCAATTGATTTTAACAGGTAAACAACCTTACGAAAAGATTCCGGAGTTCATCGCCGCTGCTGATATTTGTCTGCTGCCGGCATATCCTAACGAAACGATAATGCAGGATATAGTGCCGATAAAGTTGTATGAATACATGGCGATGGGGAAGCCTGTGATTACAACTCGGCTGCCGGGTGTGATGACTGAGTTTGGCTGTGATAATGGTGTTATTTATGTGGATACGCCGGAAGATGTCTTGAAGGAAGCAATTGTGCTCGTTAAAAATGAGCGTGCTAAGGAAGAAGGTATAGAGGCGAGAAGGTTTGTTGAGACGTATAGCTGGGATAGTATTACAGATGAGTTTGAGCGTGTTTTGGAGGATGTTATTACGGATAACATTTATAAATAGAGAATTTTATAAATAAGATGAGGTGATGATATGAGCATATCCGTAAACACAAACCCTAAATTGGCAAGCGAGCTGAATGCTTTGATAGAGGGAAAAAGCTACCGTACCAGAGATGAAGCTATTGAGGATGCCATCAGGTTTTTAATCGCAGTTAAGGGTAAACTATATACCAGAAGCGAAGTGAAAGAGGTGCTAAGCGAATACATCTCTGTTTCATCTGATACGCTATTGGAGGAGATTAAGGAAGAAGAGGAGTTATGAAAACAAACCTTTAAAAAAGGTTTGATCCAAAAAGGTTTATGGAAGATGAAGCACTTTTCAGGGCGTATAAAGAAGAGCCAGGGTCTGACGTTATGGATTATCTCTATAGGTTGATGGAATCTCGGATTGTAGCAGGACTTGCGTCTCAATTGAGTATTCCGGGGATTCTAAGGGAAATAACAAAAAGAAAGAATCAAGGTGAGATTTCAGAGGATGAAGCGCAAAAAGTAATGGACTCAATTCTTCTTGATGTAGATAAAAGAATAGCAAACGATGAGTTACGCATCCATCCTGTCGAAGCAGAATTTATACCGCTCATAAACAAGTGCATCCGTTATCATAATTTCTTTGTTACTGATGCTATACAGTTTGTAACTGCATATAAATCAAAACCAACAGCTTTCATATATGCGGACAATCATTTCTCTGCAAATATCGTAAAAGGGAAGATGAAAACGATAGACATCCGGGGAAAAGACGCTTTACGGGATTTAAAGAAAGTGATAGAAGGCTGTGATTGAAATGTATTCCACACACGTAACAGACGTAGCAAAAAAAGAAGATTTGCTCAGAGGTCTTGAGTTCTGTGACTGGAAGAATCAAGTTAAAACGGAGGCTACGATATTTGTTAAACAGGATTTTACGTTTCCTTATTATAAAGAAGAGATTACTACATCGCCGGAATTGCTAAAGAATCTATTGGAAATAATAACAGACCGGGCAGATAATGTGATATTTTAACGGAACCACAATCTAAATATTAAATGAAATATAAGTGATAAGGGGGAATAACAAATATGGCTGGAGAAGTTAGGACTGGTCTTCCCGAAGGGATTATGACGGAGATAGAGTATTGGGCAGAGAGGGAGAAGGTGGATAAACATACATTGATGACAAAAATAATTGAAGAAGGATTGAGCGCATGGAAGATGAACAAAGCACTGGAGATGTACAAGTTACAGAAAGTGACTTTATGGAAAGCTGCGGAGATAGCAGGTGTTTCACTGGTTGAGATACTTGCAGAGTTGCCGCGTAGGAAAATTGTGTTTCAGTATGACCCCGAAGAGTTGAAAGAGGACCTGGAATATGCACGTGGTGAGTGATGCGAGTCCTCTTATCCTCCTCGCTAAAATTGGGAGATTGATTGCTTTATCTCGGTTCCCGTTTTAAAAGTGCATGTGATGACTGGCGTTACATTGAGCATAAATAATTGGTGGGGCTGCAATCCCGATACGATGTGGTGTGTGTAGCATAAGCATTTGAGTTTTTAAATAGAAGATTACATAAATACTATAAGTGGTGTGTAAATAAGAGACAGGTGTAAAGAGATGAAAGCGAAAGGTATGATGAAAGAACGGGTTGATGCCGTAATTCGTTCTGGCATATATTTAAATGAAGAGGAGCTTTATGATGAAGCAATCAGGGCGCTTTTCGAGGTGAAATCGGACTTGAAGATGATTGTAGCGGTTGAATTGTACAGAGACGGAGAGGTTTCTATTGAAAAAGCGGCGGAAATTGCTGGCGTAAATGTTGTTCAATTTAAGGAGATTCTCACACATAAAGGGGTGACAAGAGGGGTAGGGTCTGGTGTGGAAGAATTAATGAGAAAGACGGAAGAGTTAAAGATAGCGACAAGATAATATGAAAGTTCTCTTAGACACTGATATAGCAAGCTGCCTCTCTAAAATAAACAGTTTTGAAATTATATTTAATCTGTTTCCAAACTCACGTTTTTTTATTCCTGTAAGAGTTTTTGAAGAGCTAAAGGAAGCGGAAGAACTTGGTTTTCGATTTGTCGAAACGATTTTGAAGTTGCTGGGCGAAAAGATAGAAATAACGCCTTTGAACGGAGAAGAAATAAGGGATTACGAAGAAATCGATAGAATAGGTAAATTTGGATACGGAGAGAAGGCATGCATTGCTATCTGTCGAAGCAGGGAAGATTTTATATTGTTTTCAAATGATGGCTATGTAAATAAAAAATCAGATGAACTTGGGATAAAAGTTTATAATTTAGAGGATTTGCTTTCGCTTGCCATAGAAGAAGGAGTTATAAAAAGCGAGATGGATTTGGAAGCGTTGATTACGAAAATAGAGAGCTGGGATAGGGTACTGGTAAGGGATAAGGATTACCTGAGAAGTAAAATCAAAGAACTGGAAAAATGAGAGAATATTTAGCATACATAGCAGAAACAAAAGCAAATTCAAAAGAAGATTTGCTCAGAAGTCTTGAGTCCCTCAACTGGAAGAATCAAGTTAAAACTGACTCTACGGTATTTGTTAAACCAAATTTCACGTTTCCGTATTTCAAAGAAGGGATTACTACATCGCCGGAATTGTTAAAGAACCTGTTGGAAATAATTAAAGACAGAGCGGATAACGTAATTATAGCTAAATCTGATGTTGAAATTATCACAAATGAGCTTGAAAGGTTTTAGGAGCGGCTGTTCTAATGGACGAGAAAAATGAGGACTACATAATCGTTGAGCCATCTCCGGATAGGTTTAAAGGCAACGCAATTGATTTTGATAACCCTCCAAAAGTCTCATTTTGCATACCTACTTTAAATAATGAAGATACTTTAGATAGATGTTTGAGTAGTATGACCCATCAAGAATACCCGGACATTGAAATAATAATTGTTGATGGTTATTCAAAAGATAAAACTATTGAAATTGCGAAGAAATACACAGATAAAATCTATTTCGATAACGGTACATTGGGAAGTGCAAGACAAACAAGTATTGAACATTCAAGTGGTGAAATATTGGCTTTATTTGACTCTGATATAATAATTCCACATAGGACATGGTTGATAAATGCCATGAAGTATTTTAATTACAGTAATAAGGTTAGTACCGTATGGCCCCTGAATGTTGCACCCACTGATAGCCCCATGACCACGCGACTATATTTCAATCATTGGAAGGTAGTGATAGAAGATCGCATTAAGAAAAAGCGGAGTTTGTATGGCGGAGGGAATGCCCTTTTTTTGAGAAACTGTATTGAAGAGATTGGAGGTATAGATAAATCGCTGCATTGGGGTGAAGATTTTGATTGGGCACAAAAACTAAAAGACCTTGGGTATCAGGTAGTATTTATTCGAGATCCGTTATATCACGATACAATGCGTTCTTTAAGACAATTCGCAAGAAAACAGTTTGCTGGTGCGAAAACATTTACAAGAACCGGGTTTCAATTGATGAATCTTTCAGCGAAAGATGTATTTTATGAACAGGTTGTGTTAGGTACAAAAGGTATGATTAAAGGATTGGTCACGGATAAAGATGTTTCTTGGTTGCTATTCCCTTTGTTTATGTTTATAAGGGTTGTTGCATATATGTATACTTATGTTCGGGGTCTTAAACGTGATAAAGGGGTAGATAATGTCAGACAATAAAGAGAACTACGAATTACTTCAGTTGCAATATTCTGATCCCGATAGCTTGATGTACAAAAAATTACGAATTGTTGACTCATACATAACTGGTGGAGCGACACTTTTGGATATTGGAGTAGGTATAGGGGAACTGATTGAATTAGAAAAACAAAAATTTGTAAGAATCTATGGCATAGATGCAGACAAAGAAGCAGTTGGGATTTGCAGGGAGCGCTTTAAAGTAGATGGCACTATCTATATTAGGCAAGGTGGGATAGGTGATTTGAATGACTTATTTCAAGACAAAAAATTTGGTTATATTACATGTTTAGATGTATTAGAGCACATCAAACGGGAAGACTGTAAAAAAGCTTTGAGCAATATTTATGAACTTCTCAACGATGATGGCAAGTTTATCTTTACCGGACCTGGAATATTTGAAAAGGTTAGAATATTTTTAGGGCGATCTCCTACGCATTTACATTCCCATTCATCTTACGGCTGGAAAAGAATGATTGAAAGGGCGGGTTTTTATGTGACAAATGTGGAAACGGTTGAATTTCCAATATTTCGCAGTGATTTTTTCAGGAAGCGGATACATGTCTTAGGTAAGTGTTGTTTAATCATAGCTAAAAAATGTGGGGGTAATACCAAATGAGAATTCTTCAGGTGATTTCTAGTTTTCCCCCAGCATACACCTACGGCGGACCCGTTAGAGTAGCATACGAGGTTTCAAAAGAGTTAGTAAAGAGAGGTCATGAAGTTACAGTGTATACTACAGATGTATATGATGTACATTCCCGTTTTAAATATGATGAAAATCCCGTGTGGCTGGATGGGATAGAAGTTTATCATTTTAAGAATGTGAGTAATGAACTTGCCCACAGAAATTTAGCTGCTGCTCCGATGATGGCTTTTGCTTTGAATAAGTCTCTTAAAAATTTCGATGTAATTCATCTACACGAATATCGCTCTTTTCAAGCAATTCTTGTTCATCACTACGCAAAAAAAATACGGTATCCCTTATGTTTTACATGCTCATGGCACTACCCCTCGAATGATCGAAAAGAAAAGACTTAAATGGCTATTTGATATTGTTTTTGGTTACAAGATTTTGAGGGATGCAAATAGAGTGATCGCAGTCTCAAACGAAGAGGCAGAATATGACCGGCAGAAGGTGGCAAATGGCAAAAAAATATCTACTATCTACAATGGAATGAATCTCGAATCCTTTGAAAGTCTACCAAAACATGGAAATTTCAAGAAAAAATATGAAATAAATGGGAAAATGATATTATATCTAGGTCGGGTTCATAAATCAAAAGGTATTGATTTTGTGATTAACGCTTTTTCCGAGCTGATAAGAGATATAAACGATGTCGTATTGGTTATTGCTGGTCCTGATGATGGATACAAAGCAGAACTTGAAAAGTTGATAAAGAAGTTGAATCTAAGTGATAAAGTCAAGTTTACTGGATTTTTATATGTGGATGATAAAATATCCGCTTATGTGGATGCAAAATTATTTGTGCATACTGTACGGTATATGGGTGGGGTGGGTCTAACACCCTTGGAAGCTATTTTATGTGATACACCTGTAATTGTAACTGAAGAATGCGGAGAAGTTATTAAAGAGGCAAATGCAGGGTATTTGGTGGACTATGGGGATATAAAAGATTTAAAAGAAAAAATGAGAGGGGTTATTGAAAATCCAGAAGAAGGGATGAATCAGGTGAAAAAGGGAAAGAAGTACATCATGGAGAATTTGACATGGGCTGCAGTCGTGAAGAGAGTGGAAAAGGTTTATTTGAGTTTAATGGCCGAGAGA
>QENJ01000267.1 GCA_013374505.1 Candidatus Methanophagaceae archaeon | reverse complement strand
ACGGTGTAATCACCTGCTGGAACGTCAGAACCATCTGATTCGTAGGTTCCATTCCATTCTTTAGCTTGTGGATCTTTGGCATTACCGATCCAGTCGTATATAGTAGCTCCAGTAGCGTTTTCTATTGCTATCGCGTATGATACGTTCTCTGAGAACTCAACATCTATCTTGGTAGTCTGCAAGGGTACTATCGTGCTGTTTGAAATAGTGTATGATACTATTGTCGGTGCACCTTCGTCTGTGGTCACCGTGATAACCTTTGTGGTGTCGGTTACACTCCTTTTGGTTATTGTGCTCGTCCCGGTAACATTAACGGTGTAATTACCTGCTGGAACAACAGTACCATCTGATTCGTAGGTTCCGTCCCATATTTTAGGGTCTGGATTTTTGGCATTACCGGTCCAGTCGTGTATAATAGTGCCAGTAGCGTTTTCTATTGCGATCTTGTATGATAGTTTCTCTGAGAATGCCACATCTATCTTGGTAGTCTGCGGTGGTGTTATCGTGCTGTGTGAAATCGTATAGGATATGATTAGTGGCCCCGATGCACCTTCCAGAAATGTCACCATTGTATCCGACCTGCTATTGGCTTCAGCCCCTGCGTAGTATATACTCGCCGCATTGCCATCTACACGAGTACCGTCTGTTGCAGCGTTCACCGTGCCTATAATCCCATGTGCCGCTTCTGCTCCACCAGCCATCGCTAAAAAAACGATAGCCACGACCAATACAAAGACTATTTTTTGTTTTATCATCTTTTTTTTACCTCCTAAATATTCTTTATTTCGCTTTGTGTCATATGACACCTGATTCATGGTAGTACATAGAACTATAAATAGATGTAGTGGATAAACCCGGAATAGTAACTAAAACCGTGTCTTAAACGCCAAGAATTCGTACTTTATCGTACCTAAGAAAATTGAAGAGGTGTTGAAGGAAGTGGCAAAATTACGGAGATACTCATGGCAAAGCTGCAAATAAGAATCTTAAAGAATGCAAGAATTGAAAATACAGAAATGGGCAGGATAAGTTAGACTCATAAGGTACAAAGATGAAGGCGAGGCGAAAGCATTGGAATTGACGAAGGAAACCGAAACAAATTATCTGATTTGTGATGATCACGACTCTTTTGAGTATTTTTGGTATTTAGCGTGTTTGTGACGAGATGCCGTTTTGAGAAGGGGATAAGAACCATAGAAAACTTTTGGTCTAAGCGTATCAACCCAATTTCGGTCATTCAAAATTACGACTCTTACTTTACCGCCCCTTATCAAAAGCAGGACCCTTCCGTTCTCATCTCAGCACTCAAACCACCAGCACCAAACCAGAACACGTAATCCCGATCTTTTAACCTTTTTTTAACAAAGACGCCCATGCAAATATCTCTTCACCTTTACGTTAACAACGCAACTGCTTTTTCATATTCACGTTTGTATATCCGTACACCATTCGTCTCTTATCAATTTGTCCACACGCATAGACAACTTACCCACAATCTTTTCAGTCAATATCTAACACCTTGAATCGGGCTATGTACGGAAATGATAAACTTGGAATCACTTGAAATATTTCACGCACAAAAAGGATATAAATGTTATAAGCTATATCCATATAGTTATCAAGAGGCGATGAAGATGAGCGAAACATTACGTGTAGACGGACTGTGTAAGAAATATAAGCTGCCGGAAATTGGTATAGATGTGGTAGCACTGGATAATGTATCATTCAATATAGAAAAGGGCGAGACACTGGGGATAATTGGGAAGAGCGGTGCGGGAAAGACGACTTTGCTGCGTATGCTTCGGGGCTACGAGAAGTTTGATGCAGGGAGTGTAGAGTTAGACGGTATGAAACTAACGGCTGAGTCTCCTTTAACGGACTTCCAAATACTGCGTAAAAAGACGGCAATTCATCTTCAGCGCTCTTTTGCACTCTGGAACCAGTCCGTAGTGAACAATATCATTTTACGGCTTCGTGCGATGCAAACGGGGTATGAAGAGATACCGCAGACGGAAGACGAATACGAAGTGCTAAAGGAGGAAGCGCTTGAGATACTGGACCTCGTGGGGATGCGCGAGAAGTATAAATATTTTTATCCCATATTGAGCGGTGGCGAGAAACAAAAAGTGTTACTTGCACGTCAGCTTGCCAAAGCTCCTTCGTTATTGCTGTTAGATGAGCCAGGTACGATGTCAGATCCGATTTCACGTAAGGAATTACTTGATAGTATAAAGAGGATAAATGATAAGACGGACATCAGTGTTCTAGTCATTTCCCACATGTCAGAAGTGCATAAACGCCTCTCTGATCGGTTGATCTTGATGGACAAAGGCAAAATAATCGATGAAGGCGGGGTAGATGAGATAACGGATAAGTTCTTAGCTCAGCGCGACCCGGTTAAACCTTTGACCCCTATAAAAGACAAGAAAGACATAATGATAGATATTAACGGCGTCTGGAAGAAGTACGTGATATACACGAGCAATACGTTGATAAGGACGATCGAGATGCCGGATTTGAACTTGAAGATTCCAAGAGGCGACATGATGGGCATAATTGGTCCTTCGGCAATGGGCAAGACCGTATTGATGCGGTTACTTGCAGGTCTTGTGCAGCCCGATAAAGGCTGGGTATTATACCGAATAGGCATTGTTGACTTCGCTAATATCGCTGCTCTTGGTACCAGCAGAGCAATGGAGGCGAGGAGCAAAATAGGTATCTTGCACCAGGAGTTCACGCTACCGCCATATCAACTCGTTCAGGATACATTTGCACACAAGCTCGGTATAAAAAAGTTTGAGATGATACAGCAGGCGATGGCTACCGCGAAGGAGTGTGGAATCAGCGATGTTACACTCGATGGTCTCCTCCGGATTGCGGACATGTCGGAATTAGAAGCGAAGGAGAAGCTTGAAGAGCTGGACATCAGCAGGGATGTAGTAGATGAGCTTTTCCCGGTGTTCCCGGCTTCCGAGACATTAAAAGCAGCCAAACCCTACTTCAATGCGCTTGACCTACCGGAAGAACTATTCCATCGGCACAATTCCGAAGCAAGTGCGGGTGAGCATGTCCGGTTGGCAATCGCCGGTTTGATGGCCGCACAGCCGGAGGTACTACTGTTAGATGAACCGTTTGGCGACCTCGATCCGATCTCGATGCGTAAAATCGCGAACTCTATTAAAGAGCTGAATCGTAAATTCAACACCACCATATTAATTGTAAGCCACCAGCTCGATGTAGTACGAGAACTTGTGCATGAAGCAATAATGATAGACGAAGGCGAGATCGTGATGCGCGGCGACCCGAACGAGGTATGCGATGCGTTTATCGCTCTTGGCAAACCGGAACAGTAAAAAGAAATAGCTCCGCTGGTGTAGTTCGGCCAAGCATGCGGGCCTCTCGAGCCCACGACCGGGGTTCAAATCCCCGGCGGAGCATCGCTTTATTCGCTCTTAACGTTATCCCCTCTATGCCTTAAACTGCACCACCGCATTATCCATAGCATCAACCATTACATCTCTATGCAATGAAATACAGGGGTCAAAGCTCTTCTCCATCCTGCTCAATTCCTTCGCGGTCATACCGTTTCTTATGGCATTATATAGCCCGTCTATCCTATCTGCAACCATCTCCTCTGAAATTAGTTGTGCTCCTATCAACCTCTCGGAATACGCATCGAAAAGCAGTTTCACTGCCATTGACTTCCTTCCGGCATAGAATCTTGCTTTTGTGGGCTTCTCCTTTTTACCGCTTATTACGGTTATCCCGTATCTTTCCGCAGTCGCCGATGTTATTCCCACAACCCCTACTTGAAAATCAGAAATAGTCGCAACTGAAGGGCTCAAAGCAGGTTCTAGCGGGTAGCTGCCACCTAATAAATCGTTTACAACTACTTTCGCCTGCACCAAAACCGTGGATGCGAGCTGGCTCAATCTTGGACTAAGCGTAATGGCATCTAATACTTCTACACAGTCTCCAAGCGCATATACCTGGCTCAGATATTTACCATCTTTTTTAACATGTAAAAACTGGTCTGTTACAATTCCGCCCGTTTCGCCTATGTCTAGGCCTGCCTTTTCTGCTAAGTCAGAATTCGGGAGCATCCCACTTGAAATAACAACTATATCAGCAGGAATTTCTTTACCGCCAACAACAACTGCTTTTACCTCTGCTCCATCCCCTAATATGGACTCCACGTTTTGCCCTAAGACGAACTCAAGCCCTTCTTTAGCCAGCTTTTCATGTACGAGCGAGCCCATATCAGAGTCTAATATGCTGGATAGCGGCTTTTGATGTCCAATCACTACTGTTGTTTTCAAGCCTTTTTTCGAAAAAGCAACAGCTACTTGTATGCCAATCGTACCACCACCGATTACCACTGCGTTCTTCGCTTCCGGAGAATTCATAGCAGCCTCTATCTTCTCTCCATCTTCCATCGTGCTCATTGTGTAAACACCTTTTACTGTGGCACCCTCTACATCCGGAATACGCGGCTTTCTGCCCGTTGCTATCACCAAAGAATCGTATTTTAGCTCATCGCCCGTATCTAGACTTACAGTACTGGTTTCCAAATTGATGCCCGTTGCTTCTGTCTCGGTCCGGTAGTCAATGCCATGTCCTATGAAAGTCTCTGGTGGATCTACCTCGGTAACATCCTTCATACGGAAAAAACCTTGAAGAGCTAAGGGCACCGCACAAATAGAAGCTGAACCACCCTTTTCCTTCTTCACAAGCGTTATGTCAAACTGCTTGAGTACTTCTGCGCCTTTCTTAAATATCGCTTCCAACGTGTATGTCCCGGCATCACCACCACCAATTATCACCACTTTTTTCGCCATGTTTATCATTCTTGCATTCGTTATTTGAGCATAAAAATTTTTCTGCTTTGAACCCTTTTCTTAGAAAAAAAAGGTTTGTTCCATGATGATACAATGTGCAGAGGCGATAGTAGAACTAAAAGGCGACCTCGTGTATAAACGGAGAATAGAAAAGCGGTACCGGATAGGGGCGATAGACGAGCGAATACGAAAAGAGAGAACGAGAAGCGAAGCAAAGATAATCTCGGAAGCGAGGAGGAAAGGCGTGCCTACCCCTATCATCTTCTATGTTCGCGATTACGAATTGGTGATGGAGAGAATAGAAGGGGATTTAGTACGGGAAGTGATAAATGAGGAAATAAGTGAGCAAATAGGTGTGCTTGTTGGCATCCTACACAAAAATGGGATAATTCATAGTGATTTAACCACTTCCAATATCATTTTGGGTAAGGACAATACCCTGTATTTGATTGATTTTGGGTTATCGTTTATCGAATCGGGCATAGAAGCACAAGGCGTAGATGTCCATGTATTTTTACAAAGTCTTCGCGGCACGCATGAATCCTATGAACAACTAAAAGATGCTTTTATAAAGGGCTACCGGGGCACTTTCCCGAATGCCACGCAAGTATTGAATAGAGTAACGGAAATTGAGCAGAGAGGGCGATATGTAGAGCGCAAATGAGATATTTATAAATACCTCAGACCAACTAAGTATATAAAAATGGAATTATCAAAAGCGAAGAAGGTAAGGGATGTGATGACGCGGGGTGTTGTTACTGTACTGCTTGACACACCGGTGAAGGAGATTGTGCGGATCCTTGTGGATGCGAATATATCAGGTATTGTCGTAATTGCACCTGACTGTGAGGTAGCAGGAGTTATATCTGAGATTGACATAATTAAATCTATTGACAGTGATTGGAACTTATTGACTGCGGAGGATGTTATGTCGTCCTCAGTCAGAACGATAGAGCCCGAAATGTCGCTAACGAAAGCCGCCCATATCATGAATGAATTGAACATACATAGATTATTGGTGCTTTCGCTAAGTCCTGCTTATGGTTTTCCTGTTGGCATATTAACCGCAAGTGACATACTTAAAGCGATTGTTAGAGGTTAAACCTGATATAAATCAAGGACATTTATGGTTGTGAATCTTATTGTTTTCACCCTTTTCAAAAACTGTATGTAGCGACTGCCAAGAGATTAACGTACCAGGTCTTCTTCTTTTTGCGTTTTAGCGTGGATATAGCCATTTGGTGGATTTTGACTTGGCAAACCTGCCATAGCCTCTGCACCAACTGTTATGCCGTTCATAAAGGGATGATGGTGCTCCCAGATGTAGCAAAGAGAGGCAGGATAAGTCCAGTTTTTTAGCTGCATTTATGTTTTCTGGTGCGAATAAGAGGAATACTTCAAGAGTGAAAAAAATTGACGAGAAACTTTTACATGTTGGAATCTGCCGAGAATACAGGGAGCACTCGGGAACTGGAACGGCAGATAAACTCTCTTCTGTACGAGCGGCTCGCATTAAGTAAAGACCGCGAAAATGTTCTGGAATTTTACAATTACGTCTTGAAATGTTTTGTGTTTATTGATTTGAAGGTTGGTAAGCTCACGCATCAGGACATCGGACAGATGGACATTTATGTGCGCTACTTCGAGAATGTGTGGAGATTGGTAGAGTGATTAAGCCCTCTATCGGGTTGAATCTTTGTAGTGACAAGAAAGCATAGTATCCAACTAAAATTAATTAATGACACAGATTAACGCAGAAGAACTCAAATCCGTGTAAATCTGCGCCCTAAATAGACAGAAGTTATACTTTATATTAAAAAATAAAAAAAAGGAACCATAGCATATAGAAAAGCTATAGCCCTACTTCAGAGATGTACTATACATTAGAAGTGTAAGAAAATATTATTCTTCCGTGACTACTTCTCCAAATCCAACTCTCCGAGAGACTTTCGATATTTTTACTTTCACACTGTCCCCTTTTTTCGTGTTTGGTACAAAGACCACAAAACCCTCTACTCGCGCTATTCCATCTCCTTCTCTACCTACATCCTCTATCTTTACGTCGTAGACGTCTCCAACATTCAGCGGGGA
>QENJ01000105.1 GCA_013374505.1 Candidatus Methanophagaceae archaeon | reverse complement strand
TGTAAAGTTTATTATAAAAATAAATATTTAAGTACTAGAAACATCGTTTATAAGTAAGTGGATAAAGATGCAGACGTTTACGGCAGTAATACATAAAGAAGAGGATATGTATGTAGCAGAGTGCCCAGAAGTGGGTACGGTTAGCCAAGGAGAGAGTATAGAAGATGTTATAACTAACCTTAAAGAGGCTACTGAGCTTTATTTGGATGAGTTTCCGTTAAAGGAAGAGCGGAAAACGTTGATGACGACATTTGAGGTTGCAATAAGTGCCAAAGCTTAGAAAAGTTTCGGGAGAAAAAGTAATTAGAATTCTTTGTAACAAAATGGGGTTTGAGATTAGTGGAAGGACCGGTGGTCATGTCAGGTTATCAAAAGTAGATGAAGATGAGTTTTCTAAAAATACATAAACAACCTTATGAAATTATTCCAAGTTGATGCGTTCACCACAAAGCCTTTTGCTGGCAATCCAGCAGGAGTATGCTTCTTATCCGAGACCATACCCGATTCCGATATGCTGAATATCGCGAAAGAGATGAATCTACCAGAAACCGCATTTCTGTATAAAAACGATAGCGGCTATAACTTACGCTGGTTCACACCCCAAACAGAAATAGAACTTTGCGGTCACGCAACGCTAGCGGCAGCCCATATACTATGGGAAACCGGAGACCTGGCTCAAGACGACCCAGCAAGTTTTGACACTTTAAGCGGTCGGTTAACAGCGCAAAAGAACGGTACGTGGATAGACCTGGACTTTCCTGCGGAACACGCAAAAGCCGTAGCTGCCCCTGTTGAACTTACCGAAGCTTTAGATGTAGTCCCGAAATACGTTGGTAAAAATCGGTTTGACTATCTTGTAGAACTCGAATCAGAAAAGGAAGTGCGTAATTTGAAGCCAGATTTTTATCTGTTGAAGAATGTGCCCTGTCGTGGCGTTATTGTGACAAGTAAGGCAGACACCGAAGTTTATGATTTTGTATCACGATTCTTTGCACCTGCGATAGGTATTGATGAAGACCCGGTAACCGGTTCAGCACACTGCTGTTTGGGTCCTTATTGGGAGTCGCGACTCAAGAAAACAGATTTTGTAGCTTTTCAGTTGTCTGAACGTGGGGGCGTTATAAAAGTCCGAGTAAAAACAGATCGAGTTATTTTGAGTGGTCAGGCAGTAACAGTAATAACAGGAGATCTATTATACAAGTAATAGTATAAATGTATATGGATGGAACTATTCGGGCTAATATTACGTCGGGATTACATGTTGCAATCGTATTGAAAAAAGACCAAAAAAACGGTAAACTTACAACAGGAGTTGTTCAACGCATACTAACGAATTCCCGGACACATCCACATGGCATAAAAGTTCGTCTTGAAAGCGGTGAAATCGGTAGAGTAAAAGAAATAATAGACTCTAAAATCATCTAAACGATTATATATCCGGTTTCCTAAAAAAAATCGTGATACTGACTTCTCTGCAAGTTTCATCAATTCGATAATCTCCCTTTCATACTTTAGTTCATCCATCTTTTTCAAAAGTATACGACTGGAAACCGCTTTCAAACTTTTATCCGTTGTTAGATATAGTGCCTCTAAAGTTCATTCTTCAATATTTCAAAAAACTCAGCTTTTGCATAATTCTCTTTCCAGGGTGAATGACCACAATTGTTCAACACAATAATTCTAAAATCTTTTAGATTTTCCGCCAGAGGAATCTTAACACCTTCCGAGGGGTGCGGATCGTAATCACCATGAATCGCTACTACAGGACATTTTATTTTGCTAGCTATGGCCAACAATTCGCCGCTCTTTCTCATTGCCGCGGCCTCAGCCCATACCGATTGATATGTACTGACATCAGCAGAATTCTCGTCCATAAATTCAATAGCTAATTCAACCAAACAATAATTATCTGTCTTCGCAGCTAATTGACCTAAACGCGCTATCAGTCTATCTTTAACTGCAATATTCGGGTCCTTTAGTCTTTTTAATATGCTTACATATTCTTCACTTTCTTTTTTCGTCAAACGTTTCTTTCTTGTGCTGTCCAAATCCTCGACATACTTTTCCTCGAATGGACCAGCCCCAACAAGAATAAGCTTGTTTACATAATCCGGATATTTAGTTGTGAAAATAATTGATAGCCAGGCGCCCCAGGAATGCCCGATTAATGTAATTGGGAAACTTGCATAAACTGATAACTCGTTAAACAATTCATCCACCTGACCCTCAACTGTTGTTTTCGTTTGTAAAGGTTCCAGTACACCAAAATATTGCGACATTTCTTTTGCAACAGGCGCTACACTACCCGGTGCTCCTGGTCCACCGTGAACAACAGCTATAATAAACGGTTCTTTACCATACAGTCTCAGCTTCATTTTTAGTGTCCTTGGTTGCGGTGTTCCGCCTAACGTTTTGCTCTGTTATCGTCCTTCCAGTTCCACCATTTCAGCAGTTCCGGATCGTGTTTCTTGTTGGTGGCATAATATACCGCACAGCGAAACACATAAAGCATACATCGGTCAACATTCATACCCTTCTGAACACAAAGTCGAAAGTAAAGCTCTTTCGGATCCTGATTCTGCAGATCTTGAACCGTTCGAAAGCCTAAGTCACATAAATCCTCCGCTATTCTCTTGCCAACTCCCGGTATTTGTTGCAACTCCTGTAATTCCGATTTAGCGTGTTTCGACATCTTAAAACCACTCCGCAAACGTTAAAATATGCCTTTGCAATTCTGAATGTTCTTGAATGCCCCAAAAAGACTATTCCTTTTCTTTGACATATCTTACCCCCTCGGGGTCTTCATAATTTGTTTTTATAACAATAGTATCGGAAATCCTGTTAAAGAGACGCAACTTACTATTCGGCATAGCCAACCAGCCAATGAGACAATCTAATGGCAGAATGAATGCTTTGCCACAACTTTCTAATGCCGCAACTCCGAACTCTATTTTCCTGCCGTTCCGATCTGTAACTTTTAAACCCAATGCCATTTTACCTATAGATTGTCCATTATAACCTTCTAATAAAGTCCAATAGGCAAACATCAATACTCCACTAATTCCAAAACTCGCTATGCTGATAAACTCAAAATCACAAAAAAATCCTGAACTATTTGTAATAAAACTCAATAAAACTTCCACCAACAGGATGTCAATGAGCCAAGCCCAGAATCTAGTTTCCCACTTAGCCAAAAATATCGTCTCAATCAACTCTCCTTTTTCTTCGTTCATTTCTTTTCACCTCACCTTGAACCTTCGTGGTCGTCCTGCACTGTACATAACAATCTCAAGTTACTTATGTCTATTACATGTTCACCTTTGTGGGAGGAAACGGTTGTCTTTTCATCATTTTCCTCGCCTAAATTAAAGTTTTTGATGATCTAATCTCACTTTTTTTCTTTCTTTGCCTTATCTTCCATAACAGAATAACCTACTGCAACACTAAGAACTAGTCCTACACCTATTCCGGCACCAATATTGTCCATTACAACACCTAAACCAGCTCCAATAGCTATCCCAATCCCAATACTTAATCCCATAACATTTCTATATCTTTTCATCTTTTTATCTCCTTTTGTTCCAACACGTCAATGTATCTTGTTGTATATAATGTATAACTTCAAGGCGGAGCCCCTACATGGAGCAGAGCCAATACATTATGGAATACTCGTAACTATCCTCTCCTTACTCAGATATTTGGACAGGTAGCTTATGAGTGCCAGTAAAAGCACCGCTGCGATCAGCAAAAATCCAACCTCTATCCACGAAACTGCAAATCCTCCTCCAGAGACTTCGAGGTCTTCGTGATTTCTTCTACTTTTATACCTTCTCCCGTCAAAGTGCTCAGGAGTGTTGAGGTATCTTTCCCCTTTAAAGTGACCTCTATCTTTGCATTTTCTGCTTTGCATTCAGAGACATACTCGAGAGAGCTGACGAAATCCACTGCTTTCTTAGATTCTTCAGTATCAACAAAAGTTATTTCAACGATAGGCTTGCTAAACTTTCTTCTCAAATGTTCTACGGTATCATACACTTTTATCTCCCCTTTTTTTCGTTGTTGGGTCGGGGATGTTCGACATCCCCCTATCCGGGCTCGTAGCCCACTATACCGGGTCGTTAATGGGGCAGCCAATCAACCTCAGGGCCTCTTACGACCATGGGGCTTAACGGCTTACCCCCCGACTATTCATCTTTATTTTTGTCTTAGTTGTCCGTTTGCAGTTCAAACGTATCCCGTATTCCATTGACCTCTACTGTGTAAATGCCTGCTTTCAATCCGACCGCGTCCAATGCGATAACTTCCTCATACGGCGTAATTACCTCTGCACACATTGCGTCAGCGGGTCTGAATGCGCTTATAGTGACGACAAATGTATTTCCTTCACGTCTCGTTGTAATTTCGTCAACTTTAGTGCAGCTATCGGGATGTTCGCCGCTTGCACCGACGTTTACCTGAACCGGAAATGATTCAAGCAGCATAATTTCAATAGTATTTACATTAGCTAAATTAACTGTTTCATCCCCTTGTGTCGTAGTCTGCGTGGGAGTGGGTGATGGTGACGATGATGATCTATCATCCCAAATACATCCCCATATCAAGACCACTACGATTGTTGCGATTGTTAGGACGGATATCAAGTCCGTCAACGTTGATGAAATAATTAGAGCAGAGATCCCAACTAAAAATCCGATGGAAAAATCACTGATAAAACCTTTCGGTGAAGTTTTCACGATACTATTAACATAGATAGCAATGCCAAGCATAAGTACTACTCCCATTTCGATGACAATATTGTCTATTGCAACACCTGTGCCAGCTCCAAGGACTAACCCAATTCCAATACTTAATCCCTCAGAATACTTTTTATGATATTTTCCATCAGATTTCTTAGGATTTTTTTTTGCCATTACTACACCAGGTTTACCTGTCATGATGATCGAATAAACCAACCCTGCAATCACGCTTATCGCTAACATTGACAGGGGGAATAAACGGATACCGAAACCTTCCACGGAGCTGTGAAATTCAAAAATTGTGAAAATGCTATTCGCAGGTCCGATTGTAAAAGATTCAACACCAAAAATATCCAGAGCTATTGGCGCTATACCCATTAGAATCCCTACCGCAAAAAAACAGAGTATGAATACTTTGAAAAATCTTGTGCCAAATCCTGCTGTAGTGATATTCATGGGTTTATCAGTTTCTTTGCCATAAATTTTCAGCCCGGTTTTTCGATCTTCCAGCAATACATGTTTCGGAAATCTCAGTACGTTACGTGTCACCCACAAATCGCCCACTGCGCCGGAAGCATTTAGTACTAACGGTATGAAGATCCAGTGCGCAATTGACGGAAAAGCAGCCATTAAACCGATTCCAACCAGGGAGATCACTACCAACGGCGCAATAGCGATTGCTATGAACTGGTTGCGTAGAAAACGAGTTTTTGTTGTGGTGTATAAATAGGGCAGGATGTAATGCGCAATGCCAGCGCCATAACGCGGCTTGCCGCCATATATTGACATGAATAGGCCATGGATGAGTTCATGCAGTACGAATGTACCAATGACGAGCGCAACGGAAATAAGAATTGTGCTGCCGCTTGTGAAGTCAAAGTTAAAGCCAACTTCCCCGGTAAATAATGTGTATAGTGCAGCGAAAAAAAAACCAAATGCAAAAAGGGCTAAAGTCCCCATGCCCATTAGCGTAACTACAGCTTCTTTTGTCATTTCCAATTTGCCCAGTTCTTTTCGGCCATCAAAGTTAAATGGATGTTGTTTTATCAATGCCATTATAATTCACTCCTTTTCTTCTGCTGTTTGTCGAGCATAGCTCCTATTCCTAACCCGAAGATTATCCCAAATCCCGTAACTGTATGGAATAACGCATTGTTCGTGATGACAAATGCGGTTATTCCAATTCCACTTCCAATAAACATTCCAAAGAGCATACCAAGCTCTACATAACTGTGTTTAACCATCTTTTTATCTCCTTTCGATTTAATATGTCTCTCGTTTTAAGCTGCGCCGCTCCACGTTTGATTGTATCATTGATCGCACAACTCAGATTTACATAAAATCCCTTTCCCCCTACCTCTTCCGGCAGAAGCTGCACTGGCTGTGTTGTCTGATTGTTGGTACCCAAATCTAACCCCACCGTGATAACACCGAGGTTGAGTACTGGTTGCGGCAACGCACCCATGCCCGCAACTGCGGTAACAGAAAAAATAGTCACGATACACGCCCCGAGCACAACCAACACTTTTGCTTTTATCTCTCCTTTTTTATTCATCTTCTCTTTGTCTCCTTTTCAGTTTTTAGGTTTGTTTTTATTTATACAAACCTGATTATTAATAATCAAGTGTCACTATTTAAACTTTTAGGTTGGTATTTAAACCTTTCGGTTATTCGTGGTGTTTGAGAATCAAAAACCAAACTGGTTACAATATCAAAAAGCTTGAATATTTAATAGCGGGTGAGGGGTGAGGGTGCGCAATGATAAATGTAAGAACCACACAGGTTGTTGCTTTGGAGTTTTGTCTCGGTTTAATGCCGATCCCGAGAAGATCTTTGTGGACTTACTATTCAATCAGTCTTATCTTTTAACCATTTATCCAGTGTAAAGCTAAACGTACTACCCTTACCAAGCTCGCTCTCCGTCCATATCCTGCCGTTGTGCGCTTCTATTAGCCCCTTACATATCGCAAGTCCAAGTCCCGTGCCTCCGGTTTCTCTAGTCAGCGTACTGTCAACCTGATAAAACTTGTCAAACACTTTATCAAGATCTTCAGCCGGGATTCCAATCCCTGTGTCACAGACATCAACTTCCACTTTACCGTCCGTTTCTTTAGCTTTTAAAGTTATTCTCCCGTGCTTCGGAGTGAATTTAATAGCGTTAAAGATTAGGTTTATGACCACCTGGGTAAGTTTCTCGCTGTCACCTTTAACAGAAGCGAGTCCTGCAGGCAGTTCGACATTAAGAGTGATGTCTTTTTCCTCGGCGGCTGGTTTCAC
>QENJ01000266.1 GCA_013374505.1 Candidatus Methanophagaceae archaeon | reverse complement strand
CGTGCCGACTAAGACCATTACCGCGGCAATCCCTTTAATAACAACCGCGGACTTTTCGTCTATGTTCTCCTTTATCAACTCGGGATAAAAGATACCGAGCACAATCGCAAATAGAAACACAAAAAACGGCTGTGTTGACGGTATCGCACTCACAAGCGAGACATACGTCCTGGAAATCGCATCGTAGTAGAAAACAAAACCCACCCACACAAGGGTACTGTTAATGAAACAAAGCAGATATATTTTTGGCTTAAGCGACTTCATATCGGCAATGAATCGTATCTTTATGTCCGGCAGAAATAATAGAAAAGGTCTTATCACAATGTTACCGAGCACGAACCAGAAGAGGTAGGTCCAATAATCAATGTACGAGAACAGGAATTTTGCGATTACATCTTTGCATGCAATCAATAAATCCAGAAATAATATCATGAACAGTGCCGGTGAGACAGAGAAGGACTTACGTTCCGGCCATCGAAACGAGATTAAAATCGCACTTAAGACCATAAGCCCAATGCCAATATAGCTTTTGGGCGGAAGGTGTTCACCAAGGAAGAAAGAAGATAATAATAGCACAAAAAGAGGCGACAGGTAAAATAAGGGTGTTACCCTCGAAACTTCTTCTACCAGCAACGCTTTGTTGTAAAGCACGAAAACCAGCCCAAATATCATCCCGAGTAGGAGGATTACGAGATAGAGCAACATAGAATGGTGAAAACACGAGCAGAAAAAGAGAATCAGGGCAAGGGGTACCAGGGTGATGGTCAGGAAAAGCTGGTATGAGTAGGCATCTTTTATGTGGTGTGTCAGCACGAACTTGTCCACTATCACGGCCACCGCCCATAGCAGTGACGCCAGAAGTGCAGGAATATACCAGTACCATTGCATATATGAATTTAGGTGTACACTAAGATGAATAAGATGGAGATGTGAATGCCGTTATGGCTTTATTTTGGTTTGAAAATACCCGAGACACTCAACAATTACGCACGGCTAAACCTGTAACCAATGCTTATAAACCTCATGCTCCTTCAATACGTCCTTTGCCCTTTCTCGTTCCTCTTGATGCTTCTTTATAAAGGCGTGCATGAGCTCCGCCGCCTCCAACTTACACGATTTGCACGCGCGTTTACCGGCTTTGCACTCCTCAAATATCTCTTTCATGTGTGCGTCTTCTTCTACCAAATGAAACATCATAAGATCATAAACCGTGCACTGTTCTGGTAACCCACCCAAATTCTTCTGCTCGGCAGCCGTTGCTCTTCCACCCGTCTTCGCCTGTTTCACTTTACGTGCAGCTTCTTCCGGCGGCTCCGTCAGCGCGATATAGCTTTCCGGAACGCTTGATGACATCTTCCCACCGGTCAAGCCCTGCATAAACCGGTGATATGTAGCAGCCGGTAAAAAGAAGCCGTAGCCACCATATTCGAGCTCCACCGCACGTACCAGTTCTTCTATCGCAACTATATTCCGGTCAATCTCGTTTGCTTCAATACCGAAGACGTCTATGTGCATCTCATAGACCTTTTTCGAAGACTCAATCCTACTTGCTACCGCTTCCAACGCACCCTTATCCGCCTGTTTCTCACGTATACTAATATACGGTTTCTGGTCTTTATCCAACCGCGTCTCCACCCGGAACATCCGCATCCGAGATGCTAGATCCCTCGTCAACCTAATATGCGGGTCCTGATCAACACCAACCGGGATGACCACAGGTTTGGGTCCGCCATATTCGGACAACTGTGGCTGTAGTATGTCGGCATTCTGCACCAGTACACTTATCATGTGAGATATGTTAACATCACCCGAGAAACCATATATCGCACTTATTTCACTGAAGTTAGCCTCTGTCCCGAGTTCAAACGCGAGGTTACGTAGCTTTTCGTTCGCGGATTGGAAGTATATATGCCCCTTGTCGACATCAAAACCAAGCGCTACAAGACTCAGTATGTACTCATTGACGCCCATCTCCCGGCATTGCTGCCATGAAACACCTCTGACAGAATGCGATTCCATATCCGCTATGCACGCAAAAGCATCGCCGCCCATACGCTGATGCCATATAATCTCGTCCATTACCATCTTACCGCCCAGATGAATCCGTCCGGAAGGCATGAATCCGCTCATCACCGCGAATTTGTCCTTCGTTTGCATTGCCCTTAGCACTTCGTCATAACCGCGATGGCCAACGATTATGCCCCTTCGCATATATAGATGCGGCGCCTTTATCCGGGTCAACGCATCCTGGAACCGCGAGATCCCAAAGTCCTCAAATAGATTCGTATAATCTGTTATATCCGAAACACCCCAAGGGTCTATCTCGACTGCTGCACTACTAACCGGTCCTTTCATCAGGCTATCACCCTTCACGTTTCACTACGCTTAATTCATAATCGTGTATTACCGGATTAGCGAGTAGTTTTCTACACATCTCTTCCACTTCTATCTTCGTCTGCTCTTCATCCACACTCTCTACTTCTATTCTAAACGTTTTCATTGTTTTTACGCCACGTACAGTTCTAAATCCAAGTAGGTTCAACGCTTTCTTCGTGTTCTCACCTTCAGGGTCTGTAACCCCATGCTTTAGTTTTATCGTTACGTCTATTTCCATCGTCATGTCATTTACCTGAAACTTTAGGTTAGAATTAGATATACACCTGAGATTAAAAACTTACTCTGTTAAAGATACGATTCATTCCCGGTGTTCTTGATTTAATACACGCCATTTATATGAGATGAGACACAATATGAATAATTGTTAACAAAATGGTGCGAAGGGAAGAGACGGCAGAAGAAAGAACGGCGAGGTGGATGGCAAGAGAGGCGGAGAAAGCAGAGGAAGGCGGCAGGAAAGTAAAGAAAGTTAAATGCACCAAGTGTGGTAAAGAAGTGGATGAATTTATGGAGGTAGCAGGAAGACCCCTTTGCGTAGATTGCTATGAGCAAGAGCAAATGGACGAAATGGGTGCTATGTCTATGCCAGGCGAAGGAAGCGGCGCGGGTTAAGTAAAATGGAAGAGAAGAAGAGATACGCATTACCTATTCCCAGGGGTATGACTACAGGCATCGTGTTTGAAGCGGCGGAGAAGTTTGGGTTGGAAATAGACCAGGAAGAGGCGCCGCAGGATGCTTTCGATTCGAAATCGGACATGCCAACGAAGGAATATGTGCCACGGATGATTTTAGTGGGTGATTCGCCCGAAACATTGATGGTGGCGAAAGAGTACATAGCCAAGAGGCACGAAGAATGGATAATGAATCTGGAGGAGTGGCGTAGGACGCGAAACGCGCAAATCATGAAGAAGGTACGCAAACGATAGAGCAGGGATTAGTGTTTTAATCTCTTAGCGTACCCATATATAGCCACAGGTCAAAATAGCCGTTACTGTCTTTATTCTCTATTATCTCAGCTTCAAAATCGTCTTTTAAAATATCGTTCAGAATCACCGTTTCTTCTTCACTCGAAACAGTAAATAAAACTTGCCCGTTGGGTTTTAGCACCTTCGGGACTTCTCTTAGCACTTTCTCCCAGGCAAATAGTTCTGAAGGCGTGAGCTTCCCGACCATAAACCCAAACACAGCATCAAATTCGCGGTCAAAGTATGAGGGAAGAACAGAACAATCCAATACAACGCTTTTAGTCGGTTCTAACACACCGGCTTCCACGCCTTTACAAATCTCACACTTGTTTACATCTATGGTGATGGGGAAAATACCCGATTCGTGCAGTGCTATTGTAGCACCACCATCGCCACAGCCAATCTCAAGTGTATTCTTTATGCCGTCCTTGTCACTTAAAAATCGGCTTAGCACCTTTTTCAATGACTCTACACGGTCCCGGGGATAAAAACACTCTTCTTTTAGATTTAAATCACAATCGCAGAATAATCGGTTCACCAGCCCGAGGGAATAAAATGCCATCAGCCCTTCCCGGAATTTTTCGGTAGTCACAGTCACTTTGCGTTCCTTTGCACCTTTTATCGCACTTGCAAGCGCTTCAAAATTTTCTCTATTCCATTTATCTGCGATTATATCTGTGAAGATAACCCAGAAACCTAAATCCTTGTCGTGTATCGCAATGCCTATCAGCTCTTTGCTCTCTGCATATATCCTTAACGTTTCTAACACGTCTTCCGCTTTTACTTTACTGAGATAATCGAGTGTTTTGCCTATCACATTCTGCTCAGCATAACTCGATTCTACCAGCATGAAGTTGCCTATTCCCAATAGTTCGTTCAGTTCCATCTTATGCCTTAAATTCAACGGATGTTAACGGTTTAGGATATATTGAAGTGCCGTCAAAGACAATATCCCCTCGAGGGTTTCCTTCATAATATACTCTTAAAACCCACAGAAATCTTGGTAAAGATTTGATTAATATCTTGCACTTTTCTTTTAGTGTGCTTTTTAACAAGAATTCTTTATATTTTGTGATTGTGGTCAAATATAACTCAAAATCTAAATCACCCCCATAATCGTTAACCATTCGCTCTTTTATTTGTAGATAACGAGGGTAGATGCGAGCAAATGGCAATCTGATTTTTGGATAAATAGGGATTAATAATTTTTCAAGGCTTACCTCATGGCCGCTATCATTCCATTCATTTTTCCAATGTTTAAAACTCCCATCAGGCTTAACTCGGCTATAGAGTCCTATCTGGTCATCATGCACGTACAATTCAGTCAGCTCCCCATTATTATTACATTGGTATCCACTTATCGTCACAGCATGGTATTCCGGGGGATTATTTTCCTTTGTAAGTTTAAGGGCACCTATAAGGGGCAATTCCGCCTTTACATACGCTTTTATAGCAGTTAGGATAATATCATCGTCGTCAATATTTTCAACATTAATTGTTTCAACATCTAAATCCATTGATTTAACACAATTTATCATTTGTTCCCAATTTTGCCCACTAGAAGGAAAATTCCGATACTCGCTGGGAAATGAAGTAGATAACTCCGTTATTTCAGCAGGAGAGAGTCTTGGTATTCCATAGGTATCTGCTAAAGGATGCAGCGCGGTCCATAGAGCAACTGTAGCGCATGCGCTAACGCCTTGATCTTGTACATGAAAAGGCAAAGAGCTTACAGACAGAGGTATGCCAAAAAGGGAGACATCGTAGTTACTCCCTATAAAAACACGTTTTTCACTACCTTTCTTATCTGAATAGGCCTTTAATAAAGTCATTCCTATCAGTCGTTTTCTATCGCTTCCTTTAATTGGTCTAATAACAACAAAACCTAAGTACGACTTACGTAGATAGTCATTATCATTATTTTCTAGCGATTCTTCAAATCTGGTTTTAGAGAATTCTTCTACGAAAAAATGATTACGCTTTGTAAATCGTGTTTCCTCATCAAAGGAACGAGAATAAAACTTTTGATAATCAACCAGATAGTCCTTATCTACATATTTAGCTTCAAGAACACATGTCTTAGCTTTTAAATCAGCCAGATAGCGAATTAAATATTCCGCTTGAGGACTATCATCCACGTATTCTTTTAACTTTTCAGAAGAAAAAGAAAATACGAAGTCACTAGTCATGAGGCTTCCTTTGCTAAATGGTAAATACTTTTCTCATGTCCTCTTCGGTTAGAGTACCGTACTTTCTCTGATATTCTTCTTCCTTGTCCCATATACTAGGGTCTTCATCAACCGCTTTTGCAATCTCTTCAAGAATTAGTGCTAAATCTTCTCTCCCCCTTTTTTTATCCGCCATTTTTCCCTTTTCTCCCCTTTTTAATGTTACATGTGTTCTAATTTAAAAAAAGTGTCTTATAAGCTTTTCGGTTATTTCGGGTCGCTAGCATCTATCTCGTTTCTCATGCAGATGTCTTGTACTCCACCAAAAGAGGTTTAAACTCTCTTATTTCATGGTTCCTACCGCACCACGCATTCGGCTACATAACTCTTTACCGCATCCCTTAAACATTCTAAATCCGCATCTGCATAAATCACGGCATTAAGAACATTTGTGTCCAAGACGTTTACAGGCACGAATTTCTGTAAGACATAACGTTTACTACCGCGTATCTGTTTACATATCGCCAAAATGTCATTCTTACCGAGTTGCGATTTTACTACGGTAGTCCGAAATTCATAATCCAAGCCGGAATGCTTGATTAACTCGATGCTCTGTTTTATTTTCACGGGGTCCGCGTTAGAATTAGTGATCTCGGGGTATCGTGCCAGTGGTGCTTTCACATCCATCGCAAGGTAGTCCACGGTTTTTTGTTCAATCAATTCGCTTAAAATCCTGGGATTGCTGCCGTTTGTATCCAGCTTAACCAAATATTCCGCGGCTTTTAGCCTTTTTGTGAATTCCACCAAGTCCGGCTGCAGTGTGGGTTCGCCACCGGTTATTACTACCGCTTCTAGCTTCCCGTGTCGCGTTTCTAAAAAAGCAAATATGTCTTCCGCCGGGATAGGATGCGAGAATAGTTTCGGGTACACCAGTTCCGGGTTGTGGCAGTATGGGCATCTGAAGTTGCAGCCCTGGGTGAATACAATTGCACATATCTTGCAGGGATAGTCTATTAACGAAAAACGCTGAAAACCGCCGATTAACATGCTATGAATATAGGGGTGTAGGTATTTAAAATATGAAGGGGGATTCTTTTGATTCCCACTGTTTCTGCTTTTATTTGATCCACTATATCCGATTGCCGACCTAATGCTTTCGCAAATTACCGTATTTCTCTTTGAGTTCACGAAGAAAAGCCGCTCGATTTGTGGAATACTCTTCACTCAGCTCTTCGCGAGCTTTACGCTGATAATTTACAGCATCAAATTTCTTTTTCATGGATAACCTCCCTTGGGCTCCTAATCTCTAATATAGGATAGCCCAACTTTAAGTTTACTGATTTTTCACCGTTTCTGGAGCACCTTCAAGCTCTCGTCGAGTAAGATCCGATATAATAGCAATTCTTACGCCTTGTCGAAACTCCTCGAATAGTTGTATAGACCACATAGAAAATTCTTGGATCTCCACAAGATTGTGTGGGTAACTTTATTTACCCTCTGTTTTATTTAACCGCATGG
>QENJ01000265.1 GCA_013374505.1 Candidatus Methanophagaceae archaeon | reverse complement strand
CATTTCTTTATCACGAATTCATGGCGAAAAGGGATTGATATTGCCCGGCTTCAGCACCTCGCGGGTCATGCCGACTTGAAGACTACGATGATATATACGCATGTGACGACCGAGGATGTAGAGAAGAAATATCGAGAGATTTACGAAGGATAGTGTTTGTTCACTAAAAAGAAGTGCGGTGCACCGACCATGCCGCACCGTAATGAATGTGGTAGCAGCCAACGGCTGGATGTCGGGCAGGGGTGTAGGTGTAGACCAAAGTGACGCTAAGTGTATTCATCAATGGTCACTCAGATTTTTAGCTCATAACCTATTTTTGATCCCTTTTTACAACAAGAACAGGTTGCTTGGATTTTCTAATCACCTTCTCAGAAACCGAACCCAGCAGCCGCTCCGCGATATTGCTCTTGCCATGAGAACCGAGTGCAATGAGCGAAACGTTTTCATCATCTGCGATTTTAAGTATTTCCTTAAACGGAGTCCCTTCAGGCGTTTTTACGCTCACCTTTAACCCCATTCTTTCTAGCTCAGTCTTGAGTTCCCCCAATTTCTTCTCGACATTAGCACTCATCATCTCCTGTACTTCTCGCTCGTACTCATACGACAATGGCGACTCTCCTCCGCCGGACCATGCAACACCGGTTGTCATTGTTGCCATCCCTAGCACATCCATAACATGAACGATCACAACCTCTTCTGTGCCCGCATCCTTAAAACTCTTCGCATAGCCCAGTACCTTAACGGCACAATCCGAGAAATCTGTCGGATACAATATTTTCCTAAACATTTTCCTTTCCCCACCTAAACCGGCAGCACCAGTACACACCGAATATCTTCAATCCCCTATATATCATTACTGCAATGAAAACATATTTTTAACTGCTCTACCGGAAGTGGATGCGGAAACTCGTGGCGGCAAGGCGGAGCAATAATTTCGGGTTCACATATCCTATCAGAGGCCACGTTGGACCCTACCACGCCTTTTTCGTATGTCCCTAAGCGGCACTTATAGCAACAGTATAACCTATGGTTATATTAATACGGATGTCAATAACATAAGTGAATAGTTACGGGTAATGGTGAAGAAGATGAACGCGAAGGATTTAAATGATACTGATGGGGTAGAAAAAGTAAAGACCGTTTGTGTGAAGGAACTATACATTGCCAAACAAATAGCCCAGGACGTAGTGGAAGGACTTAGCACGAAATAAATAACTGCCGTCCATAAAAAGCGGTAATTTGCGGCGCCTTTATTTCACACGACTACAGTCTTGGATGTCTTTTCCCAACCTGCCGATGGCATCAGCACGGCAATGCCTCGATTACAATAGCTTTAATATACTACTCCCTAGCTTCGGTATCGCAATTCTTGTCGTTTAATAGTACTAAAACAGCTTCAAAATCGCTATCCAATATCCAGACGTTTCTTTTCGCCCCCGCCCTTGCACCCGCATGCCTTTATCTCACAGTTTGCACCGAGGATAGAATCACACATTTCAGCTTCTTTTATTATCGCATCCTCTCCAACCATGCAATTATTTAGCGTGGCTTCGTCCAGAACAGCCCGAGGAAAAACTACCGACTCGTGCAGTTCGCTATTTATTACCAATGCGTGGTTTCCTATCACAGCGGGACCGCGTATCACAGATTGTCTTATCACCGCGTGTTCACCAATGGCAACGTCCCCCCAAATCTTGTTATCCGATATATCGGCCGTAGCGGCACATTCAAATCCTTTTTTTGCCAATATCCATCTGCTCGCTTCCATGTAGCCGTCACGACTTCCGACATCAGTCCAGAATCCTTCAACTACGCAGCCATAAACCTCAGTTTTCGCTACTAGTATGGGAAATAAATCTTTGGAGAAATCAAATGCGCGGCCTTCCGGAACGTACTCAAGTGCTTCGGGTTCTATGACGTACACTCCAGTATTCGCAAGATTCGAGAAACATTCAGTGGGAAAAGGTTTCTCTTTGAATTTCCGGATCATACCATTGGGCTCTATCTCGGCTATGCCATATAAAGACGGGTTCGACACCGGTAAAAGTGCAATGGTCACAAGTTTACCATGCGCTTTGTGAAACGCCAGCACCTTTCTCAGGTCCATGTCCGTGATGTTATCGCCCTGTATTACCAACGCGGTAGCTGTTATCCCTGCGTTTTTCACAGAACCCGCGGTTCCTAAGGGCGATGGCTCTTCGGGATATGAAAGCTTCAAATCTTTCCTTTTACTGAGATAATTTATTGTTTGCTCGCGTAGGTAGTTCAAGGTGATAACGATGTCTTTCATGCCGTATTCCGCAAGATAGTCTACTATATACTCTATCACCGGTTTATTCACCAATGGTATCATCACCTTCGGTGTGGTAAATGTAAGCGGTCTGAGCCTTGTGCCATAGCCACCTGCGAGAATTACTGCTTTCGTCATCTTTTGACCTTTTTAAATGTTACCAAAGGACTAACATATTATTAATAAGTGCAGTATGTACTTTTATGGAAATGCGGCTTAGAATGCGAAGATGAGTTGAATATCGCATCTAAAAAGTTAATATTATCAGGCTAACCAATGCTTTCGGTTTAGGCACTTTTACAACCAAAAGAAAGATTATGATGGAGCCGCTGGGATTTGAACCCAGGTCATCGGGTTCGAAGCCCGATGGGATAGTCCGCTACCACACGGCTCCTCCAGATATATGTTTGCATTATTGTTAATAAGAGATAAACAAAAACAAATAGAGTGATAAAAATGCAAATAGAAGACCTGTTAAAGATTTCGTCTGAGATAAGAGACTCCATAAGAACCTACATTACAGAAACTGAGGACTATGGCGAAGTAATATTACAAAGAGCGCAAGATGTAACGAGAAGAATAGACATGTTTGCAGAAAAGGCGTTAGAACAATCTTTAAGAAGCCGCAACCTGTGTGCACGGATAATATCAGAAGAATTAGGCGACCATATATATCCAGAAGGCGGCGACCCGGAATTCACACTGATTTTTGATCCCATAGATGGCTCCACAAATGCCATTCTTGGCATACCGTTCTTCTGCACTTCTATTGCATATTCACCGAAAGTGGACCACATCACCTTTGACGCCATACAAGCGAGCGTGGTTGCCACTATCAGCGGCAAGACGTATTATGCCGTTAAAGGCGGGAATGCGTTCGTGGACGGTAAAAAGCTACCCCGAGAAGTAAAAGGAAAGACAAAGCTCGTTTTCTCCATCTACACTTATGGTGCCGGCACAATACCCGCGGGGCTGATACGATTTCAAAGCGAAGCCCGGAATGTGGTTGTTCGTGTGCTAGGTAGTATAGCAATGGAGATTTGTTTAGTTGCGGAAGGTGTAACAGATGCAGCGATAGACGTGCGTGGCTTGATAAACGGTTATGACATCGCGGGTGCTGCGCTAATCCTGAATGAGGCGGGTGGTATTATAACGGATTTAAACGGTAAAGAGTTGGTAAGCGATGCCGGAACGGCACATAATATGTCCCTAATCGCTACTTTAGAGCCAGAAATACGCGATAAAATACGCGACATCGTGGTTTGATGCTCCAGTTTCGTTATATGTTCAAAGTTTTCTTTTCCGTAAACGCTTTTCTTTTCCTAAAAGAAAAGGGTTTAATGATAACGATAATCCTCGCGGGCGGGAAGGGCAGCAGAATTGGAACCGAGAAAGCACTTATAGAATTAGAAAGCCGAAAATTAATAGATCTGGTTGTAGATAGCGTACACGGGTCAAAGACAGCAGATTTTTTTGTGGCTATCACAAAAAATACACCAAAAACCGCGGAGTATTGTCAACACGCGAATTATAGGACGATAGAAACGTTGGGGGACGGTTATCACAAGGATTTAGGGTGCCTGCTCAGGCATTATCCCGAATTCGTATCCGTGGCATGCGACCTACCGTTTTTAAGAAGTGCGCATATTGATGCGTTGATAGATGCCTATTCAAGGTACCATACCAGCATCACAGGTGCTGTTCCACTGACTATAGTACCCCAAGGCGTATCTAAGGGGCACACGTTCGAGCACGAAGGTAAAGCGCTTGTCGCTTGTGGTATCAATGTAGTCACGAGTTCGAACGAATCGCTGCCACTTGTATTTAACGATCCTCTGCTTGCAATAAACGTGAATACCGCTTCGGATGTGAGTTTTGCAAGACGGGTTTAAGGGATTTTTTTTAGAGCAGCAGTTCCTACTACTACTCCCGAACAGAAAAAGAGGAACTGGAATATAGCGAGGGGATAGATACAACATAGTAAGGACAATTGGGGTCAAGAATCTAGACCTAGCAAGAATTTAGAGGGTAACCTTTATTCCATCTGGATGATAGTACCTCTGGTGGCTTCCGCTTTGAGAGCGAAGGGAAAAAACATCACGAGCTAGGGCGGAGATGAGTTTACGTGCAGTTAGACCTCTAAGCTTGCTGTAATCAATCGTAAGGCATCAGACAGTTACCATTACCTTTTGCTCTGTGAATATCTGAACATCATTCGTCGGCGATTCTGGTATTGTCTTTCCATCTTCAATCAGTTCTTCTGTTATCATCTTAACGTTTTCTCGGATTTTTTTTTATGAAAAGCATGTTATTCGGGAAAAAGCTGTTTCCGGTTCCTTTTGCTCCTTATGGTGGTGTTTGCGCGGGCAACAAAATAGTTGAAGAGGCACTTATTGAAGAAGCGAAAAGGATTACAGAGGAATGCTCAGATGATAAAATTGCCATTATGAGAATAATGAATAATTCCCTTAAATATATAAGTCCAAAATATAGTACAGAGTATCATAACTATAAATAAAAAGACAAGAGGTTAAAAAAAATGCAAATAGAAGAGAAAGTGTTTGATGATCTATTGATTCCGCGTAAAATCCTGGAAAGTGTTGGAATCACAGGTAGAGCGCAGATAATAATGAAAGCTGGAGAATTAAGGATAGTGCAATATCAACGAAAAACGATAGTGGTGGGAATGAAAGGGCTTGGAAAAAATATTCAACCAGAAAAAAGTTCTGTAGAACTCGTGAGGGAGCTAAGAGCAGAATGGAAGATGTCAGGATAATTGGACTGGATACGAACATATTCATGAATGTGCTTAGAGAAAGGTGAGCTACAAACTCTCGTTAGCAGACGCTATTATACTCAATGCTGCTCTGGTGCTAAGCGCCGATGTATTTGTGACCAAAGATACTGATTTTGATTAAACTTTTAAAAACACATTATTTCTTTTCGTATTCGTTTAATGTTCGCACCTCCGCAAGCGGATGGTTGAATAACAACAACAGTCCCCATATTGTTTCAACGGATATGGCAATATTTCCGTGTGTATCCGTAGCCTTGGCGAGATAGCTATGACATTTGCTATAAGTTGCAGTGGCGGCCAACAAATTTGAAAGAGGGCTAAAGAAGTGATGATAGTCACAACCAAATTATTTTGCAGCTTATATGTTTATATAATATATCACAAATAATGAGCACTGAAGATGTGACGACGATAAAGATTCAGAAAGAGGCGATACCTATAATTAAGTCAGGCTTGGCGATTGAGGAGAATATATTGAAGATAAGTTTAGGCGAATATAAAAAGGATTTAGAAACTTTTGAGACGAGATATAAAATGTCGAGAGAGGAATTTATTCAAAAATTTGAATCCTGTGATTTAGGAGATGACGCAGAGTGGTTTGATTTTCTCTTCGCTTACAGAGCCTATGAGCATGTGAGAAAGAAGTTAAAGCTTGTAGAAGAGATACTATTATAAAAGCAGATAGGAATCCGGGGCTATTTTAGTGATGTGGAAAAGAAGTTAGAGGAGTGTAAATGGTTAATAAAGAAGAAAAGTATCGAATTCAGTTTAGTTTCCGAGGAAATGGGCATTATCAAAGGTAAAATCGTTTTTGTCAACAACTATTCCCTGGACTTCCGGGAATTGGTATCGGCAGAACATACTGGTTATCGCTTTCAGTTTATGAATGGAGATAATAGATTGATCAAACGATGGGACAGCGCACCCCATCACAAAGAGATTGCTTCTTTTCCATTCCACTTGCACACACCAGAAGGTGTTATGGAATGTGACAATGTAAACTTGATTGAAGTCATCGTTAGTATCGAGGTAGCGCTGTCAAAAGAGGAATCGGCATAGGATTCTTTTCAAAAAGTTTTAAAAAACATCGCTATATGATGAACAGCATAATATTGTATTGAGGGTTAAGATGAAAATGGTTCCTCTTCACCTCAAAAATGGAGTGAGAAGATGTGTATAGGATCTCGTTAGAGTCAATGAGTTCTTTGACCGCCTCTCTTTCAGCAAAGAAATATGCGAGCTCGATAGAGAAATTAAAATTCTGTCCTTCTCATCCCTCAACCCCTCCGGTAACTCGCCTAAATTCGCCTCTACCATTTCTACCTGCGGTTGCAACTGGTAATGATCAGTGCAATCCTGAGTAACGCCATTAGCAGCAATTATCCCCGAGTCCGAGTCCACAGAAATCTGAGGATTGTAGGATAACTCTTTCCGCCCCTTCTTATTCTGCATAAACCGCGATTCTGGATCGGTTATGCTGACAGCATCCTGACCACTCGTATTCAGCTCTTCCTCAATCTTATCTAGCTTTTCTAGGACCCTCTCTTTAGCATTGTCATCACCAAGTGCATGCTGCTCGATAATCGTCTTCGCGGCGTTCTTCATTCTCTTGCCTGACGCTTCTTCGAGCTCCTTTATCTTCTCGCGAATCTTCGCCTGTGTATTAAGTTCGGGCGGTAGCTCATCACCCCTTTTATCCCCATAAAGTTTGTCTTCTTCATTATCTATCACAATCCCCTGCTCTAATATCCGCCTGAGTCCTTCAATCTCCTCTTTACTAAGAGAGTGGCTGTTTGATGCGTTTGCCTTTAGTTTGGTGCCATCGGTAGATAAGTGCGCCAGGTTAAGGATTCCCGCAGCTTTAGCCGTGGTGACGGTTTTTTTGAACGTTGCTTCGATTAACTCTTTGCAATCCTTCTTAAACTTGGCGATCGTCCTGAAATCCGGTTTCGCGACCCCCGTGAGGTAC
>QENJ01000104.1 GCA_013374505.1 Candidatus Methanophagaceae archaeon | reverse complement strand
CACTCCTTCGATTAGAACGAAACTTCAACAGGAATGGTATCGCACACAATGCCACCACTATCTCGAAAAAACCAGCTAACGCGAAACTGGTGCTATAACCGTACATATCAGAAAGAATACCAGCCGCAGAAAATCCCACTACAAATCCCAGTGACCCAAAAACATTGAACCCGCCTATCGCAGCACCCCTCTTACTTGGCGGTGATAGGTCCCCAGCCAGCGCAGTGCTCGATGGAAACATCATTGCTGCAAACACACCACAGCTAAGTATTAGTACGATAAGGGCCGTCTTGCCCACGAAACACACCAGGCACATCTCCAGGCCATAGAAAAGAGAACCGGTAACGAGTAATGGTGCTCTACCGATTTTGTCCGATAGTCTCCCAAAGGGGTATTGGAACACGACAAGAGGAAAAAGGAGCAGTGCTTGATACATACCTCGTTCCGCACCGCCGAATCCAAATGCTTGCGCCAGATACAGCGGGAATGCGAAGATAAAAAATGCTATTGTGAACCGGTCAACGAAACTGAAAATGTAAGGAACTGCGAGTCGCTTCTCATCTATCAGCACTTTGATGGATTCCCGCATAGTATCGGGCTTCTTTTCAATCCGAACATCGTGTATCAAGGTCGCTGAAATCAAAGTGCCCATCAAGAAGAGTAAAGCGGCAAAATACATTGGGACGAACACGTTATACCGCTCTGCCATAAAACCGCCTAATGGCGCACCTGAAGCCATTCCAAGCATCATTGCCGTACCAATCACACCCATTGTCTTGCCATAGCTTGTTTTCGGTACACTGTCCAACGCACTCGTCATCACGAGCGACCATGCCATAACCGTAATAGCGCCCTGTATAAATCGTAGCAACAAAAGAATGGACAGTGAATTCGCTTGCGCCATAAGGAAATACAGCACTGCAGAGCCTGCAAACCCGAAAACAATGAATGATTTCCTTTTGCCACACTTGTCCGAGAGTGATCCCCAAATCATGGCAAAAATTACGTAGGCAAGCATTTCAAGGCTAAAAAACATACTCGCTTCTGTATTGCTGGCGTTGAAACGTTCAATAATAAATTCTTTGATTACCGGCGCCATAAGCGTCAAGCTCAGCATCGCTACAAACATTAAAATCGCATAGATCGCGACATCTTTATTGAGACGCATTTTTCTGGCCTTTTTAAAAATTAACAATGGCATACTCTAAAAATCATGTGATTTTTAAATCCTTTTCCGTTTGAAAAGTTTCTGGCTGTGAAAAAGAGGGTTCTACTCTATCACTTGAGAATGCGATTGCCGTATAAAACTCTATTCCGCTTTCAGCCGGCTACACAAACCGCATCTGCTTATCGTCCAGCAGCGTCAACTTGGCGACCCGAACACCAACCAACCGTACTTTCTTCGCCTCGAACCCGACTTTCGCCATCAAGTCCGTTGCTATTCGCGTAATCGTGTTGACGTCTGAATGAAACGTTCTCAGCGTCTTAGCCCTTGTTAGTACCGTAAAATCCTCGAACCTGACCCTTATCCCAACAGTCTTAAAAACAAAGCCTTCTTTCTCTATCGCATTGTAAATCTCTTCCGCTAAAGTAGCCACGCATGTATTCAACACGGATGCGTCACTTGTGTCCTCCGCAAATGTCCGCTCCCGGCTCAAAGACTGCCTCACCCGTTCCTCTTTCAATTCGCGTTCGTCAATCCCGTTTGCACGCATATGTAGTTTATTGCCATATTTACCAAATTTCGCTATGAGTGCTTGCACATCACAGCTCGCAAGTTGGCTTATCTCTTCGATACCCATCTCTGTAAGCATTCCCGCGGTCTTTGGACCCACACCCGGAATCTTATTCACATTCAAAGGTGCTAAGAAGTCTATTACCCTTCCGGCTTCAACTACCGTAAGTCCCGCGGGTTTTTCGAAATCCGATGCTATCTTTGCTATCGTTTTATTTGGTGCGATGCCCACAGAGCACGTTAAGCCAATGTTCGCCAATATCTCATTCTTTAGCATCAACGCATAACTCTTTGCCTCGGACCAATCGCGCACTCTTGTACTGACGTCAAGAAACGCCTCGTCAATACCGACCTGCTCCATTTTATCCGCGTGTTCACGCAAAATAGCCATTATTTCTCGCGACACACGTTTATATAACGCCATATTTACTGGTAGAAGCTTAGCATCCGGGCAAAGTTCGTATGCTTTCGCAAGTGGCATTGCCGAATGAATCCCGAATTCGCGCGCTTCGTATGAACACGTACTCACGACTCCTCGTATCTTTTTATCTTTACTATCCGTAGATACGCCATTTTCCGCCTTGATTGCTCCTCCTACTATCAACGGTAGACCTTTCAATTCTGGATGGTCCCTCATTTCAACAGCCGAGAAGTAACTGTCCATGTCCACGTGAAGTATTACTTTCATCTGCTCGTTTACATTCAGTTCTTGTTTCCTTATTTAACTTTTCGCATATCTTGTTCCTGTGACTGCGTAGCCATCTCTCTTTTTCTGTGCTTTAGTTTAGTATATACAGTATAACTTCTAACTATTTAGGACGCAGATTCAGACGGATTTACACAGATTTGAGTTCTTCTGCGTTAATCTGTGTCAATAATTGATTTTAGTTGAATAATATGCTTTCTTGTACTTCAAATCCTATTAATCTGCGATCATCTGCGTCCGATTAGTATTTTTTCTTGTCCTGAATTGGTTCAACCAAAGCAGATTATCATGCGTAAAAGTACCGCTAAAACGAGATTAGACCAGCCAGTCAAGATATGCCCTGTACTCTTCAACCTCTACCGGTCTGCCGGACCAATATTTTTTGACTTCGCCTTTGTAGATGACCGCGGTCAGCGGGAGTAACTTCTCTCCTTCGCTCTGATAGAGGACATGATAAATAGCTGCTTCCGGCGAGCTGTCAAAGATCTCATAAAAATCTATTCTGTCGCCATACCACAGTTGCAGCGCCTCAATATGGTGCTGGTCACGCTCGCAGATCAGGCATACATCATCGCTACACGGGTCTCGTCTTATGCTCAATACAACCGGGCGTTTGCAGTCCAGTATCCGTGAAACTACTTGCTCTATTCCTTTGTAGCGTTCCTGCACATATCTTTCAATCACATCTTCATGAATCGTAAGCACTTGCTCTATGCTCATGGAATACTTTTCTGCGAGTGTTTCAGCCACTTTCTGCTTGAATGCCTGCTGGTGCTGCGAAACAAGTGTTTTGAGGTTCATAACTACATTTACTATTAAAGTACCCAACTTTAAAAAATGGTTTTGGCACTTATAGCACAGACAGAAAAACCAGAATAGAACATCGGGACGCAAAAGACATTGTAGTAGCCCACGATTTTGGCGGGCAATGAAGTGGTTATGAGACGCTATGGCAGCATTGGCTGTGATTCAATAGCCCGCTGAACTGTGAACCCCACGAAAGGTTTACATATCATAAAAAAGAAGGAGATATTATGGAAGAAAAAGATAGTGAGGTAACAAAAGCAGTTAGGGTGGCGGTAGTGAACGCTTTTGAGAAAGGAGAGGACATAACAGAAAAAGTAGGTGAGATCACCAATAAAATCGTTAAGAATACTCTGGAAGGGGCGACCGATACAAAGGAGAAAGTGGAATCCACGGCTAAAGATGCGATGAAGGGCGCAATCGAAGGTGCCGAGAAGGTAAAAGTGGAAGCCGGTGATATAATAAAAGAGGCAGCGGATGGTATAATTGAGGGGGCGACACAGACAAGAGCTAAAACCGCGGACCTTGCGGAACGTACGATGCAACCCGCTATAGACTACGTGAAAGATGCAGCAAGAGGCGTTCTCGGGGCAGTCCAAGAGATTTTAGAGAAGAAGAAATAATGCGATAAAGGCTGTTCGTGCAATCAATCCGATAAGTCGCACATATCGCCATATCCACCGTTATCTTAAGGATAGCCCTAAATGTCTTCAGGAATACATATGAACTCACCATCCAAAGACTCGAGCTCAAAGCGCGTTTCGTGTTCACCGCTTTTCCGGGCTACTCATATCGCCGTTGTTGCGTGAGTGCCCTCATACATAGCCGCATCCCGCGAGATTGCAGAATGTTTAGGGAACTCACAAATAATAAATTACCGGAACGGTATCATTTTCCAATAATTTTTACGACACAGATTTACGCTGATTAACACAGATATTAAAGTATTGTAGTTTTTTTATTTTTATTCAACCAGTAAAAACTTAATCATCAGGGCAGTACCGTCTGTGTAAATCGGTAAAATCTGTGTCTATGATTTTTATCAAAATGGGTAAACTATTTACTGAGTTCCCTTATCTAGTCATATGTTTCATTACTGCCGGGTCAACTGCTTTTCATTGTATATAAAGTACAAGTTCTAACTATTTAGGACGCAGATTCACGCAGATTCACGCAGAAAACTATTTCAAATTATCAAATGCCTTATGTTTAACTTCCGGTTTCGTGCCAAAATTCAGTTCTATCATCATTGCATTCTCATAAACCTGTTCCAGAAAACCCAGTTTATTATAAACTCGATAGAAGATTCTAATAAACTCTTCCGTCAATTCCGTATATTTAAAATCCTGATTATCTGCGTTCTTCTGCGTCCTATCATCAAAAATCACTCTTGTTCATCAATTAAACTCCAGCGTTCCACATATTTTTCTAAAATATCACCTTCATTCAAAAACCTTGAAACCTCGGAAAAACCCAAATACGAATGTTCAAAATAGTTCCGTCCCGAGTATTCGAGCTCTGGTTTTAGAAGATATAAGTTTTCTTTAGCCCTGGTTGCCGCCACATACAATAACCGCCGCTCCTCTTCTACATTTTCATCGCTATCCAAAGAATAAGTAGACGGCAGATAACCATCAACAAGAAAGATTATGAATACGGTATGCCATTCAAGTCCTTTTGCTGAATGAATCGTTGATAAAACTAATTTTTCATCCTCTTTGTCTGTAACTTCTACATCAACTTGACTGGCCTCTAATGGCTCTAAGGTAGTATCAACTAGAAAATGCTCTAAATCATTATATCTTTCCGCGATTCTAACTAAGGACTCTAAATCCTTTTGTCTCTTATTAAAATCATCGTATTTTTTCTCGAATAGCGGTTTATAGTATTCAAGTAGAATGACTATTTGTTCTGCAGGTGAGATCTCTTCAGATGTGAGCTCTTTAATTGTAGAACCCAATCTATTCAAATTCCCACCGTACTTTCTACTAAAAAATCTATTTACTTTAAAAAATCCCAGCCCCTTATTTTTGTCAACAATTTCGGTAATTATATCATTCGCCGTTTTGGTACCAATCCCTTCGATCAACAATAAAATCCGATGCCAGCTAACCGCATCTAACGGATTAAAAACTACTCTTAAATGTGCTATTACGTCCTTAACATGTGCGGCCTCAATAAATTTAAAGCCACCGTGTTTCACGAAAGGGATATTATGGTTTTTTAATTCAATCTCTAAATCATTAGAAAGCCATCCCGCCCGAAACAGGACGGCAATGTCATTCAGTGGTATTTCCTCCTCTCTCAGCTCCAATACTCGTTGGACGATAAATTGTGACTGATAATTATCGTTCTCCGCCTCAATAAAGACCGGTTTTTGTGTGCCTTCCCTTTTAGTAAACAGGTTTTTAGGGTATTTTTCATTTGCATACCTGATAATTTCATTCGTCAAATCAAGGATCGGTTGCGTACTTCGATAGTTCTCTTCGAGGGTGATTATCTTAGTATCCGGAAATATCTTTGGGAACTCCATGATATTTTTGAAGTTTGCACCCCGAAAGGCATAAATACTTTGTGAATCGTCGCCCACTACCATGATGTTTTGATGTTCTGAAGCAAGTAAACAGGCTATACGTGCCTGTAATTTGTTTGTATCCTGGTACTCGTCAATCAATATATATTTGTAAAAATTTGATAATCTCGTTCTCACCACGTTATTCTCCTCTAAAAGTATTTTTAGATACACGAGCAAGTCGTCATAATCCATAATGGATTTAGCTTTTTTATATAGTTTATAATGCTCATTTATCTTTTGGAGGTCGCTTAAATTAACTATGAATTGTGGATAATCTTCTTTTACAACAAGTTCAATCGTGCAACTTTTATTTATTGATTTGCTTATAACCTTTCGAATGGTTGCTTTTTTTGGGAATCTTTTCTCTTTTTTGTGAAACCCGAGCTGCGTTCTAATTACATTAATGGCATCTTCGGCATCGCTATTGTCGAGAATCGTGAAATTCGTGTTGAATCCAATGAGACCCGCGTATTTTCTGAGGATTGTATTTGCAAAAGAGTGGAAGGTCCCACCCGCTACTTTTGAACATCTTTCATCCAGGATACTTGACGCCCTTCTGAGCAGCTCATTAGCAGCACGCCTCGTAAAAGTGAGCAATAGTATTGACTCCGGATTTATACCGGATTCAACCAGTTTTGCTACTCTATATACCAAAGTTCTCGTTTTGCCCGTGCCTGCACCCGCGATTACTAATACCGGGCCATCCGTTATCGCTACGGCTTTGTGCTGAGCCTCATTTAGTTCTTCTTCATAGTTTATCTTAAAAGACGGTTCTGGCTCTTTTATTGACTTTTTTAGTTTGTATTTTTTTGCCATGATAAAACCCTAAAATCTGTTTTTTTTTTTCGTTGTATATAAAGCATATAACTTCTAGCTATTTAATTTAGGACGCAGATTCACACGTGTTTACACGGATTTGTGTTCTTCTGCGTTAAACTGCGTTAATCGGTGTCAATACTTAAAATTAGTTGAATAAAATGCGTTCTTGTATCATATATACGTCTTTCGAAATTAAAAATGTAGTGACAAAGACCAAAAAACAAGGGCTAATAATAGGAATCGCTTTGAGGTTTCTTTTAGGCATCACCGTAGCAACCCCCTCCGCTTCCTCAGAAATAATAATATACGCCTTCGACCAAAAACCAGCAGTTAATGAGAGTTGTACCGAGTGGGTTACCCTTAACAACCCCTCTAACGAAAGCGTAAACATAGGCAACTGGACTTTAGAAAATGCGGATGGCGAAAGGGAAACTATCCCCGAAGGCACTACCTTTATCCCGGTGCTTATTATGTCTACTATAGCCCCTATCAATGGTTAGACAACAAAAACGAAACGATAACCTT
>QENJ01000264.1 GCA_013374505.1 Candidatus Methanophagaceae archaeon | reverse complement strand
AACAATAATATCACAAGGAAAGTAACAGTCGTGGTTCAATCAGGAATTCTTGTCCCGCGACCCGGTGGCGGTGGTGGTGGTGGTGGAGGCGGCGAAAGTGGCTGGGGAACGGGAACAGGCACAGGTGAAGGGTCGGGTGAAGGTGAGGGTACAGGTGTAGCAGGTGGAACGGGAGAAGGTAAGGAGCGTGAAACAGGCGGTAAGACGATTACTGGACGATTGATGAAAGGCATTGTCCCAGCAGCGTCACAAGAGGCCGGAGGCGGTGGTGAAGGCGAGTTCTCGTTAATCGGGTTGCTGGTGCGTTTAGCGATACTTGCGGTGGCTATTGCGCTTGTTTATGCTGGATACCGTTACGAGAAGAAGATTCATAAACCTAAAATCTGAAAACTGGATACTTTCCCTATATAAAATAACCGTGCTTGTATAGTTGTGAAAAAAAAATGAGAAGTAAGAAGTGTGAGTGGACATATGTGGGAGCCACACAAACCTCAAACCCTGCTATTTTACGCTATTCATTGCTTTCTCAACACACGACAACGCCATGCGATTAATGATATAGCAGCGAATGCAAAGATTAGCTCGAATCCTGGAACCTGCTTCTCTTCTTCTTCGGACGCTGGTGTTGGCGTGTGCGATGTTACGGGAGTTGACGCTGCTGCGGGTGTGTGCACAGGTGATATTGAGGGCAGAGTAGTTTCTGCGCCTGTTGACATAGAAGTATCGTACTTTGCTTCTTTCCATGCGGTTATTCCACCAAGCATGTTATAAGCGATGAAATCGTGTTGTGCAAGCGTATTTTTTGCTGTGCTGCTTCGACCACCGGATCTGCAATACACGATTATTACTTTAGAGTTCTCTAATTCGTCAATTCTGCTTTCTAAATCGGATACCGGTATGTTCATTAGTTCGGCACCGTCTATATCTATATACTCAGCACTGTACTCCTTTTCTGTTCTGACATCCAGTAGAATAATTTGTTCCTGATTTTCTACAAGCATTTTATGCGCTTCCTCTACACTGATGTCGTACGTTGGCGCACCAGGCAACGGCGGAGTACGCTCGGCGTAGGCTACTGCACTTGAACTAACAAGTAAAAGTAGCAACACAAAAATCCACGCAGTTATACTTTTTCATCTTTTTGTTTCACCTCCTAGAATGTTTTGTTTGATGTTAAATATGAATCAACATATAAACTTTGGTTTTTTTGTGCTCGCTTATCCGGTGGTACAACGCCAATCAGCAATAGTCTATGGTATTAGACGGGGAATACCACGTTTTTGCTGATTTTACGCTGTGTTGCAAGAGCGATTGCGAGAGTTATGAAAACTCTTTTCGAGTGGAGAAGTTACAAGCGTGGAAGTTTAGTGCGACCTTGCGAATTTTTTAGAGATTGGTTAACGTAAAAAAAGGAAGTTTAATATTACCATATTTCAACTTATAAATGTTTTTTATAAAGAGACAGGGATATGAAATGCGGAAAAAGATGCGAGTAGAGTGTAACAGGCGGAAAATTAGCACTTTTATTGTGATAGCGGTGTGTCTAACAGGCGTGATTATGCCTGTGATGACTCAGCCCTCAAACGTCATACCCTCAACACCCTTGTATACGTATGGACCTGTTTTCCATGAAAATAACAGTTCTTGCGAATCTCTCATTGTGTATGAGTCCACAAAGGGATTCAGTAAGAGTACTGAGAACGAGATCTACAATTTGGCAGTGTTTGTCGACCCCGAGAATATGGTGGAGGAGAGTAACGAAGACAATAATGAAGAAAAGAAGATGATGGATCCTGATTTGACGTTTGTGTTCCCGGAAATAACGTTTTTGAACAAAAACGGTAACGCAGTATCGTCAGATAAACTCATTGCACGCGAAAACCATACAATAAGAGTTAATGTAAAAAATACAGGCTGCGTAGCTGCTACGGACTTTTATGTTAAGCTGTATGTGAACAAATCCGATAATACAAAATCTGATGAGCCGGTTGCTGGTTTTCCCATGTCTAAAAAAATCACTCGTCTTGAACCCGGAGTAACGAGCGAAGTGGACTTTTCGTGGACGCCGCCGGAAGCGGGTTTTTATCGCGTGAAAGTGATGGTTGACGAAAAAAACGAAGTGCCCGAAATAAATGACAAAAATAACGTTTTTTCTGTCTCTGATGAAGTGAAAGCTGGAGAGCTGGGATACAGGGCTAAAGACGAGCCTTTACGAATCGGTGGCAAAGGTATGCTCAATGGTGGAATCATATATGATCCTTATTGCAAGTATGTGTGTCCCGACCCCAATACGGCTAATAGCTACGATTATTCTCATGTATTTGACATTAATCTACCCCAAAGTGCCGAAGTAGTGCTTGCACGTCTCTACATGTATGTTTGGAGCGACAAAGCGGATCCGAAACACCCCGGGTTTCGTATGGGGTGGCTACCGGAAGTGGAGCTAACATTTGGTGATAAGGTAATACCGAATCCAAATATCTATGCGGACACTACTGGTGCGTCCGCGGAGAATTATACTTATGCTACATATTGCTACGATGTAACATCCGCTTACGATGGGACGAGCGGGCATGCCAAAGCATACTTCACGAGAAAAGAACCCATGAGATTTGGTGTTAATGGCATGGCGCTTATTGTTGTATATCGCGATAGTAACTCCGTGCTTACTTCTTACTGGATTGGCGAGGGTAGTGATGTGCTAATGGCAAAGAACATGAAATTCCCTACGGGATTCGAGTTTGAAGAATGCACGAGAAAATGTATGTTCGAGGGTATGGCTGATGCACAGAAGGCAAATGCTTCTCTCTTGACGGTATTGGCGCCTTACACCTCTTATGATGCTACTGAACTACTCCCGGAAGCCGGAGGAAAAGGAGATTCACTCAGTTTTCAGGGCTTAGGAATGCAGAATTTAGGGATTTTGATAGGAGATACTACAGGCCACTGGAACTCCAGACATTCAATAACAATAGCATTTACCGAGAATGAATGGGAATACGTGGATGTAAAGGACGGCCCAAACATTGCAGAGGTACAGAGCCGAGGAAATCATCTCGTATTGAAACATGCAATCCTGAAGGCGGAATACCTACCCGACCTCGTGCCCTGCATACCGAGGAGCGTGGTAGTAGGACTACCTATGACTGTAGATATAGAAAACCAAGGGCAAAGTAAAGTTGGAGATTTCAATGTCAGCTTCTCTGTGAATGGTGACCCGGAAAAGAAGATGCACGTTAAAGAGTTAGAAGGCGGGAGCCGTGTGCAGTTGACTTTGCCGTGGACAACGCGTGCGGTTGGGCAGCTTGAGAGGTTGAACATCTCTGTGGATTGCGATAAAGATGTACGCGAATTAAGCGAGAATAATAATAATGTTTCACCGCTCGTGGCTGTCGCGGATAGAGAGATAATACCAATCTTCGACACAGGTTCGTCTGATAACCCATACCCCAGCATTTCGGGCATTCATAAAGGTACTATCAGATTAAATCACACGATTACTGTCAATAAGATGTACACATACGCATGTGCGGGAACGGGAGGTCATACAGAATACATAGAAATATCAAATGGATCCGGGATAGTAGCAATCGGACAGTGGGATGGCTATACAGGAGACAGGCATAACATTAGCTTCTATCCTTCGTTCAGAATGCTTACAAACCATACTTATAACTACACGATAATAACCTGCTCGTATCCTCAGATTCATCACACAAGCGAATTAAAAACGAAAGGCGGAAGGGGGATATTTAACTGCACTTCGTTCGTGGATGCGAATGGTCGTTCTTATAATAACAGGATACCGGCTATTCGATTAGAAGGTAATTTCGTGGATGACCATTTGCCGGATTTGGAAGTTAACGAAATAGAGGCGTACTACACTAACACAGACATAAGGTATCTAAACTTAAATAATGACGTCAAAGTAAAAATAACAAATAACGGGTCTATAAACACAGGACCATTTGAAATAAAACTCGTTGCGAACGCAGAAGATGTAGATATTAAGACTATCCCTGTACTTGAGCCAAATTCGAGTACATATGTAGTGTTCAATTGGACGCCAATATATAATGTGACCAGACCACCCATAAATGCAGATCATGTATCCGAAAATTATACTTTGAATGTGATAGTAGACCAGGAAAACAGAATAATAGAATCCAATGAGACCAATAACATGATGGCGGTCAACGTATCTGCAATTTGGAATGGTCGTATGGGAGGAAATGGTGTTTTAGGTGATCCCTATATAACAACCCTGCATCAGGGTAAGTTACATGGCGGCACAATCTACACATTTGGTGATAGTTATAAGTACTGGAAATATGCCGTTCAACCAGGAAACCCTTATACCGTAAAATATGATGTTACGCTGCCTCCTAGTGCCAAGGTAGAATTGGCAAACATATATACCTATTTCGAGTGGTTTGTTACAGAACAACCAAAAGCGGATGTGACGTTTGCTACTCCCGATGGCGAGAGCCATCTTTCGATAGAAGGGTGGTACTGGGACAGAGCTTATGCTTTCATTTTTGGACCTTTTTTATGGGGGGTTCTCAAGTATGATGTTACTCCATACATCAATGGGAACGGTACTTACAACTTCTCTCTTAAGCATAGTGGTGGTCCTAAATACTTCGTGGATGGTGCGTTGTTGTTCATAGTCTACCGTGATGAAAGCGAGCCTTTGATTGAGTACTGGGTGAGTGAGGGTGCAGACCTTATAGGAGGCAGAGATATTGAATATCTTCGCTATGAGGATACAACAGCGAAAGCGGAGTTCACAGGTGGCGAAATAGATATTGCAAATGTAACAAACGTGACACTGTTTTCTGTTGTGAATTGGGGATTCCAAACTGACCTATGGTTCAATGGTCACTTACTGGGGAAAGATTGTTTCACATCTATACACCCCGATCAAGAAGAGATTGCGCAATACAATGTTACAATGATACCAGCGGAATATCTTAATTCCAGCTACAACCTTGTTGAAATGGAATTTAGAGGAAATTGCAGGAATATGCCGGCAAATGCAGTCCTGGTTGTGGAATACAAAAAGGAAGAACGCTAAAAAGATGAACAATAGAGGACTCGGTACTTTTCTGGTAATAATGGTGTGCTTAGTGAGTGTGATGAGTCCTGCGATTACTCAGTCCTCTATTTCGCAGTTTGATGATGCAAGCACTGCTACAAATGGAGAAGCTGATGACATCTCGGAACATACTTCAACGCCAAGTCCCCCACCTGAAACTACTCCTGTACTTTCGCCAACACCAGAACAAAACTCCAGTCTCTCACCTATGTCTAATCAAACACAAACATCCACGCCTTCACCGAGTCCTTCACCGACACCCACACAGACACTGTCCCACGCATCACCTGCCAGTACCCTTTTTGCACCTTCTTCGCCCGTCCTTGATGCTGAAGAGGCACCCAGAACGCTTAATATCACAACAAACCAGTCCGTAAACGTTAGCAGGCTACTCAACGACACTGAAGTCTTCAATCAGAGCAATGTGACCCGGTCAAGTTACACGAATACCAGTGCAATGACCGGCACGTGGAACGTATCCGCAATCGCAAGTAACGAAAACGGTACGGATGTGCAAACAGGGACCTGGAACGTATCTGATGAACAAGCAATACCCGCACAGTCCCCCACGCTGCACATAAACGAAGAATCACTAAACGTCACGGAATCCCCCGAGAATGAAACACAGACACTAAACGAAAGCAATACTAACCTAACAACCGACCTTGCCGTGACAAGCATCGAACTTGAGACAGGCTGTGGTGCCTCAGAACATCCATGTTTTCGCTATGCCGGATATGCCCTTAACGTTACCGCGACAATAGTGAATCTCGGAGTCGCGAACGCAAGCAATTTTGTCGTCAAGTTCCGCGATGAGGGTTCACAATTTAACGAAACAGAAGTCAGCCACCTCCCAGCAGGCTCTTCTTGCAGCGTTAATGCTCCGTGGGACCTTTAAGATGTTGATATTGGAGGCCATACTATTACTGTTGAAGTTGAGCCCTGCAACAATTCCGATAGTAACCTGACGAATAACATAAACACCTTAGAAGGTGTAGGGGTAGCAAATCCATGGGAAATCAATATGACATTACCGGCAACTAATCCAGAAGAAGGCGATAAAGTAGCCATCAATGCCGGTATTACAAACAAAGGACCGCTAAGTGCCAATCTCGTGCTTAACTTCTCTTGTCTTGATCGCTACGGCAATAGAATCCTGTTTGATACTAAACCGTTACGTGTAGACGCTAATAGCATAAATTATACCGCAGCAATCTGGGATGCCCGACCTTTGTTCATAGGGCTCCCGGATAAAATCTCTACCACACGTACGATAGAAGTGGAAGTGACGAAATCTGATTTGCGTACGAGTAAAGAGCTAGATGTAGTGCTTTCTTCAAACCTTACCATTACGGACGTACGCATAAATCCGTCTAAAATATTTCAGAATAGAAGCTACTGTTGAATCTGCCGCACTGCTCAATAGCATGCCAGTTACAATGAACGCCTGCGAAACGGAAAATGTCACCCTGAGTTACGAATTATCGGAGCCCGGATGGGTGCATACGCTGTGGTTGGTACTGAGCAACGGGAACAACGTTTCTAAAACCGTTGGTGGTACCGATCTCGCTGTTAACCTTTCTGTTGATGAAACAGTGCTTGATTGTGACCTGTTGAACATAACCGCACGGATAAACAATTTAGAGTACATAAATGCAACGAACTTCAGTGTCCGTTTTTATATTGATTCGTCACTATTTCATGAAGAGAATATCTCGTACCTATCCGGCGTTGAATATCCTTATAACAGCACTACAATCGATGTTTCATGGGAAGCAACGACCTGGAACGCGGACAAAGGCGAAAATGTCTTCACACATACGATACTAGTGGAAATAGACCCTTGTGAGAATATAGATAACAATGCGTCAAACAACGAAGAGGAGAGTTTAATCCGGGTTTACAACGATTTCGCGGTTAGCTACTTGAATATGACACCTAACCCCTGTATCGGCGATACCGTTGCCATTAATTCAACTATCCAATATCTGGGCAACAGAAGTAGCAGCGCAAACGTCAGCTTTTATGTAAAAAAAGCAGATGATATAAAGCGACTTATCACATCCACATTTATCTGTTTTGACGCTTCGGGTGTGTGTGTAACGAATTGGACTACAGATTTTGATAACAGCACGAATTTTACCGCTCGGGTGACCAACGTAACTG
>QENJ01000263.1 GCA_013374505.1 Candidatus Methanophagaceae archaeon | reverse complement strand
GTATAACTGTCACGCTGTTGTTATACGCGGGTATCACGATACACAGCAAAATTTCAGGTTGCGGGACCCAAATACTGTGAGTGGAACAAACTTGATGTCGTGGCGTCATTGGCAGGCAGCATCTTTTAACTTTGAAGACAACGTATATGAGTATGTCTGTGGAGTGGACGAGTGGTCGGACGGATACGTTTATGTCGCGTGAGGTATAAACCTAAAAACGAAAAAAAATGAAAACGATATATAAGGCAGCCATTGCTATTGTAATAGTAGCAGTGGCTGTCCCTTTTAGTTTATTCTTTTTGTATTTTCCTTTTGAACCAAATCTTCCATGTAACAATGTTTACATAGAGAATTTGACATGGACGAACGTTACACGCATCAACGAAACGGCATACAGAGTATCCTTATCAGGGGATATAATCTACCGCTATAAAGAATCGTGGATGCACACAAACGGAAATAAACCACTCCCAGATGAATTACCAGTTAGAATTCAGGTGCTTGCAGGACCCGGGGGCGGTGGAGTGCCCTATAGATTTAGAGATCGCGAGGTACCTTTCTCAGAAACCATAACCTTACAATATCAACAGCCACGTTCTTTTGAGTGCACCTTCGACTTAAAAGCTGGTAAAAAGTACGATATACCAGTAGAATCTTATTGGAGGGGGATATTTTTAGGAGGTCGAGCTACTGCAATAGATTTAACACAAGGGGAGATGCCCTTACATCATGAATTAAGTGAAGAAGATAAGGGATATGCAATAGCAATTGCATTCAAGGATGAAAGGGTTAGAGAAGAAATACGCGACAAGGAATACGAATTAGGGGATGTAAGCAAAACACAGATTGAGATAGTGGGTCCGGAAGCGAACTTTTCGGGTGAAGTCCCAGTAGTTCCGATAAAAATAGGAAACGTCACTTTAATGGTTTTCGTTGACATTGAGCAGGGGAAGGTTATAAACATTGGACATCAATGGGAGAAGCCGCTTCTGATTCCTCCACCAGCCAGCGAAGATTAGAAACGTATGAAGTTTATATGAACACCCATTTTCGTTCGGGAAAAAACCGAACGAAAAGATAGTCTGGATGAACTGGGTAGAATACGAAAAACTACTCTTGATTTTGGTGGAGAAAGGCATGATAAAATTTCTGTTCTCACTAAAGAGCAAAAGGAGATTATTGAAAAGTTGGGGTTTGCGGATGCACTTTACTGGTTGTAGCCTATACAACGCTGAAACTCCGGTTATAACTGATCGGCATAGGAACTATTTATGGAAACGGGAGTGCAATCAATAAAAATAGCAGTAGAGATATTTGGGCTAGGACCGCTTCCCTTCCCGTCTCTTTGACCCTCCACATCACATTGCACGTTTAAAGAAATGGCTTAAGCACACGCTTTATTTTACGCATTATCTCTTCGCTTGGGCTTATCTCATCATTTTCTATCTTCCGTAGCAATGATTGTTTCTCATTTATCTTTTTTGCTCCTACTCTGTGCCGGTAACGTTCTTTTTGGTTCTTTGCTTACTGAACTCTTATCACAAATTATAAATATGTCGGTTACGCGAACATTACCCCCTGCTCCTTCTGATTCATGTAATTTCTATGTTCCGCACCTAGTACCTTCTTTATTACCACAACCGTTCCATGCCGTACACACGTGCTACATACCCTTAGCTTTGAGGTGCCTACTGATATGATTTGTGCCTTTCCCCGTATCTCCGCACCACATATCTCACAATCACTCATTTTTGTGTCCGTCCTTTTTATACATAAGAGGTAGAGTAGTAAATAATGGTGGTAAGATGAAATCTAGCAGCGGTAGTAGTGTGGCATATGGTAATGATTATTCCAGATTTTTGCAGGACCGAATGAAGCTATTAGAAGGTGAGAATAACCTGCTTAAGGAAAAACTTGGGAAGATAGAACATGAATGGCGGGATCATCAGGATATTCGAGTCCGATATGAGCGGGAATTAAGGAAGCTAAAGTCTGAACTAGAGAAGTTACGTACACCACCTCTGATCGTTGGGACTGTAGTAAACAAATTAGATGATAAAAGGATGGTGATACAGAGCAGTACCGGCCCTAAATTCGTTGTGACGTACTCGAAGTTCCTAAACGCAGGCGAGGCAATTCCGGGCGCTCAAGTCGGACTGAATCAGCAATCGCTGGCTGTTGTAAGCCTGCTTCCCACAGCAAAAGACCCTTCTGTGCATGGTATGGAAGTACTAGAAAGCCCGGATGTGGATTATAGTATGATAGGCGGGTTAACGGAGCAGATAGAGGAGCTAAGGGAAGTAGTTGAGTTGCCACTGATTTCACCTGAGCGGTATGAGCGCATTGGCGTGGAGCCACCAAAAGGTATTCTCTTGACTGGTTTGCCGGGCACGGGAAAGACGTTACTTGCGAAGGCGGTTGCGAAGCGTACATCTGCCACATTTATACGAATTGTTGGTTCAGAATTAGTGCAGAAATACATCGGTGAGGGTGCGAGGATAGTACGAGAGTTATTTTTGCTGGCAAAAGAGAAAGCGCCGTCTATACTTTTTATTGACGAATTAGATGCAATTGCGGCTCGGCGGGTAGAGGACGGTACTTCAGGTGAGCGAGAAGTACAACGGACGATGCTGCAACTGTTAGCCGAGATAGATGGGTTCAATCCACGGGGTAACGTTCGAATAATAGCAGCTACTAACCGCCCGGATATTCTAGACACGGCATTACTCCGTCCTGGTAGGTTCGATCGTATCATAGAAACGCCGCTACCCGATGTTGACGCAAGGAAGGAGATATTCGGGATACACACATCTAAGATGAAACTGAAGAAGAACGTGGATTTAGACAATTTAGCTGCACTTACTGAAAGTACCTCCGGTGCGGACATAAGAGCAATAGCAACCGAAGCCGGGATGTTGGCGGTAAAGGAGAACAAGAAAGCGATAGGCATGGAAGAATTTGATGTGGCAATAAAGAAGGTACTAGGTGCGGAACATAGAAATTACATGAATCAGAAGGAGCAGGGGGTAATGTTCGCGTAACCGACATATTTATAATTTGTGATAAGAGTTCAGTAAGCAAAGAACCAAAAAGAACGTTACCGGCACAGAGTAGGAGCAATAGGATGACCGTGTGTCATTGCGCACATCCATACTTTCCCTTTATTTTAGTAACTACTCCTTGAACCCGTAGCAGCTCGAAATCAAAACTACCATATTCCAGATGCGCTTCTTCATGTGTCGCCAGAACCTTGTACAAAACGAAATTCCTATCTTCTTCCTCAAACTCTTTCACTCTTATTGGAAGGAAGATCCGCGCGCCGTCTGTCGTGGCTTCCGCACCCTGTGCTTCCACAATCTCGATTCTGTAGCCCAATAGCGCATTCAGATAATGCAACAGAATGGGTTTCACTCTCCTAAGCTCGAGACCTTCTGTGATAGCTTCAAAAAAATCGGCATATTCGGATGACTCCCCCCGCACAAAAGAGGTTGCTTTCTCTTCGCCTTTTTCCTTTACTATTTCGGAAGCTTTGTACGCTACCTGCACTAAACCTTTATAATTCGCTCTACCTAGGATGTCCGGACTTGTCTCAAGCAAACTAACCGCGGTTAGACAATTATACCGGGCTACCTGACTGCAAAGCTCATAGACATTCAGCACTAACTCTTTATCGCCATACCGCAGCAATCGCTCAATGAGTTCCGGGCACCGCCCAAGCAACCTGACGGCAGTTCGCCAATTAATATCTTGGGCGACCTGAGTGCAAAATGCATAAACGGTCGTGACTAATTTGGTATCGCTATATTCGAGCAATCGCTCCACGAGTTCCGGACTACCATCAAGCATCCGAGCCGCGATGAAACTGTCATCCTTGTTGACCAGACAACAAAGTTCTGCCAGATGCTCTAAACAATCAGGATTCACCTTATCAATGAGTACGGGGCTCAGCTCGAGCAACCGAGCCGCCACAAAACTATCCTCTTGCGCTACTTGACTACAAAGTCCGACTACCTGCTCTAAAATATCAATACCTGCTTTAGCTATTAGTTCCGGGCTCTGCCCCAGCAACCTAACCGCAGTAGTACTACTATACCCTGCTACCTGGCTACAGAGTAGCGTTACCTGCTCTAAAACGTCTATACCTACTGTATCTATTAGGTCCAGCGTCATCTCAAGCAGGGCCGCAATGAACCTACGGTCGCTTGCGACTTGGCGGCAAAGGCGGGCTATCTGCTCTAAACCTTCGTAGCCAACTCGATCTATTAGGTCTGGACTCAGACCCATCAACCTGGTAGCGACAAAACTGTCTTCCTGGGCGATTTGGCGACAAAGGCGGGCTATCTGCTCTAAACCTTCGTAGCTAACTCGATTTATTAGCTCGGGACTCACTGCAAGCAATCTAACCGCAGGTCCTTCACTATCGCTGGCAACACGATTGCAAAGTGCATAAACGTTCAGAACCAACTCTTTATCGCCGTGGATTAGCAGTCTATCTATTAGTTCGGGGCTCTCTGCAAGTAAAGTAACTGCTGTTCGTCCACTATGATCCCCCGCGAGCTGATTGCAAAGACCTACTATCTGCTCTAAGCCGTCATAGCCTACTTTAGCGAGTAGAGGATATAATTGGCTGACTAAAATGTCGAGCACTTCGCCTTCGTAGTACTCGTTAAGTAGTTTCCTTAGTTTCCTCGTTCCGTAAGTCTTTTTGATTGAGTTGCTTATCATTTTATGTTAGTCTTTACACGTTGAAGTGATTTTTACGGATTTATTCTTCTTTTGAGGTCATGTTGGATCTTCACCAACGGGATATTATGAATCTTGCTCGGCACACTCATTTCAACCTCCTTTCATGGTTGCTTTCAATTGCGCTTAACGTTTCACGGCTAAAAGAAGTTGCCGAAGTGCAAAACGCGAAGAGTTTCGAGTCGAAAAAGGCCATACTGTATCATCCTATTTTAGTTTAGCTTATAGTGAACCGTCCATTGAGTTTTTCTAAATAATTCAATATTCCTAAACATTTTAAGCCATCCTAGTTTCTTCTCTTCCGACTCGAAATAAGACCAATCATTAAGAAATTGAATGCCTGTATGCCACTCTTCCATTTCTTTACTGTCACGAATACCGAAATTAAAAGTTGCATCTTTTCCGAGATGCCCACGATGTTGCATTTTGTAATTCGCCATTCTTTTCAGTGGCTTTTTTAACCATAAGGAGTTAACCACTTCACAAACAAGTTCAGAACCCGGAAATTCCGATTGAAGCTTTAATACCAATGATTTTACATCTTCCCTTTTTAAGTACATGAAAACCCCTTCTGCAATAAATAGAAAAGGTCCTTTGTGTTTAGAAACAACAGACATCCAATCATAATTTAATACCGAAGATGCAATAAAATGATACCTTTCATTCTCATTAAAGAATTGTCTCTTGATTTCTATTACTTCAGGTAAATCAAGATCGTAAAAGATTACTTTCCCGTTATCAACACGCAAAAAGCGAGAATCTAATCCACAACCAATATTAACAACAACTCCTTCCGGCGAACTTTCAAGAAATTTGCCTACATATCTATCATATTGTTTAGCACGAATTGCAACATGAACTACCAGTTGCTTATCGGTTTTGCCCTCTGCAAGGTCTCGTTCTAAGTTAATGTTTGAGTTACATAATGTTTTATTTAGCTCATGAATGATTTCGACTGTTTTTGAGTCATTCAAAATTGAGTCCTTGGATTGACATTCAATTGCGTGGCAATACAAGGTAACAAATGAGGTTGCAGCAACATCACCGATATTTATGTTCATAATCATTCATCCCCCTAATTCTTTGTGCCATAGCTAATTAAAATAGTGCATTTAATATTTTTCTGAGCAGGTCGTTCTTTCGAGTTTGTTTAACGGTTCGAGCGTATCAGAAGTTTGCGAAGCGATAGCGGAGCAAATTTGGGCGAAGTGCCGAAGGCACGAAGCCAGATACGCTCTGTTAGGCGACATTCTCACTATCATTTTTTACTCTACCTATGTGCCTTACATGAATCTTTTAGAGGACAATCAAAGGTGGGTGTCAGATAAATACCTGCGTCATTATTCAAGTATCCTCTAAGAGATATACTTTTTGTGCCAATAAGTCCAGAAGAACTTCTTATACAAGGTAATGCAATACATGAATCTTGATTGACAATTTTTATGAAATGGTCTCCAAATGCGAATGAAAACACCCAAACATTGTCATACATTTGTTTAATATGTTTTTCAACATTGTGTAGTCCCGAAATATTTGACTATATATACTCACATGATGTTAACCACAGAAAAGCGGAAGTATGGTCGGTTGAGCGAACGGAAGGTGAAATACATTGTAAGGCACAAAATACGGGATAAGAGCACACGGAGTATCGCACTGGAGATGCGGGTCAGTATCTCCACGGTAAAGCGAGTCTGGGCGTACTGGCTCACGTATCACGAGTATATCCCTCTAAAAAAGCGTGGACGACCAGAAGGAGAAGGATTGAGTATGAACGAAAGAGAGATCATCAAGCGGGCAAAGGGAAAGTATAAACTCGGTGCAAGAAGGCTTAAAAAGGTGATAGAACGGGATTGTGGAATCCACATACCGCACAACAGGATACATCAACACCTACTAAAAGAAGGGCTGGCAAAAGTGGAATCAAAGAAGAAAAAGAGAAGAAAGCCTTATATCCGATATGAACGTGAGCATACGATGTCTGCAGGTCATATTGATTGGTATGACCCGGGTTTCAACAACACAAAGTTCTGTGCGATTCTTGATGATGCGTCAAGAAAAATCCTGGTCGCGGGGAGGGGAATTCCAGATGGCAGATACAGATAACAGCATCCTGCTTGTGGATCAGATGGTAGAAGGGTACTGGGATATTTTACCGATGAGAGAGTTGATCCTGGACAATGGAAGCCAATTTGGAGCACACAGAATAGGCGATAACAAAGAGTGGGATAGCAGGTTCAAGCGGCATGTCGAATCGTTTGGGATAAGGCTGATACCAACGAGTATTAAGCATCCACAGACCAACGGGTGGGAAGATAGAGAAGTTTTTCGACTGCTACAACAGGTACAGAGGTGATTTCGAGAGCCTGAATGCGTTCATCGAATGGTACAATACAGTGCGACCCCATGAGAGCCTTGATACGAAGTGGTATCTTCAAACGCCTGAAGAGGCTTTCTGGGGCAGATTACCTGTGGAAGTAAGGGTAGGTATAGCAGCTAAAATGTTCGGGTGGTGAGAAGGATGAAAAGTGGCAGTATGAAGCGGAGTGGTAAAGGTCTTTATAC
>QENJ01000262.1 GCA_013374505.1 Candidatus Methanophagaceae archaeon | reverse complement strand
TCGCTTGTAACGCTGTGCTGTTTAGTATTGACGGCGTCAGCGGCACAGATGAGCGTTTTACCTGCATATCAAGAAGTTTTGACCGGGGAGAACTTCACTGTTGATATATATATTGACCCGGAGGTAAGTGAGGTATTTTGTGCTCAATATGAACTACACTTTAATAATTCGCTGGTTAATGGAATTTCACAGGATAAAGGTCTTTTTTTTCGGCGGCACGGGGGTATATGAAAATAAAAACGAGATCAATAACACGTTGGGCTGGGTTAAATATGGTGCGACCAGAACCGCACTCCCCGGTGTAACCACTCCCGGTGTGCTTGCAACTATTACATTTCAAGCAATTGCCGAGGATGATGGACTCAGTGAGCTTAACTTCACCGTAGTAAAATTAGGCGACCCATGCATCGTTCCAATTCCGACGGACGGTAATAATGGAAGCGTAAACGTAAGGACGGGTATCTGCGGTGATGTGGATGGCAGTGAGATGGTAGATATGGCAGATTACTTTTTGCTGGTAGATTACATCGCAGAAGTCCCTGGGCGGACACTTGATAGCGAATGGGCAGGTTATGTTGACTGCAGTGGTAAAGTAGATATGGCAGATTACTTTTTGCTGGTAGATTACATCGCAGAAGTCCCTGGACGTGACCTGGTGTGTTGCTCTGGCTAATGTCATAACTATTAGCCTAAAGGTGTGAAAATGAATAGGTGTGAAAAAAAGGAACTGAAAGGAATAGGCATGACCACAGTAGCTATCGCTGTTCTGTGCCTTTTAGCACAGCCAGCACTGGCAGCTCCAGTGGTAAGTGTAGAACCATCGTACATAAGTGTCTTGCAAGGAGAAAACTTCACGGTTAATATCACCGTGGACCCCGGAGGCACTGATGAGGTAATGGCCGCTCAGTACAACTTGTATTTCAATAATTCATTGTTGAATGCAACTAAACAGGAAAAAGGGCCTTTTCTCAGTCAGGATGGTGCTAGCACGTCTATATTTACAAACGTAATCAACAATACCCTTGGCATGACAAAGTATGGTGAATCCCGAACAGGAGTTGATTACGGAGTCACCACACCCGGAGTTCTTACTACTATCTCTTTTAGGGCGGTTGAACCAGGAATATGCAGCTTGAATCTTTCCAATGTGAAATTGAGCGACCCACTCGCACAGCCAATACTCGGGGTTCTGGTCAATGATGTCACAGTAGAAATTAACGAATCTATCTTCATAATATCTGGCTTTGTTAGTTACAATGATGGCTCACCAGTAAACAATCCCAACGTAACGATAACAAACATCAACACCACCGAGGTATTTATAGCGGAAACGAGCGTAGGCTCTAATTACTACCAGGTTTCCACAAATCTGCTCCATATATCCAAAGGCGACGTGTTGCATTTTAATGCCACTGATAACATAGGTAACTCATCAGAATTTAATCATACAGTAACCGAAGCTGAAATAAATGCAGCAGGATTCTCTCAAGACATTACTATTTACGTGCCTGACACCTCTCCGCCCGTCATTACCAATATCAGTGCAATACCAACGAAAGATTCTGCAAATATAACCTGGGAGACCGATGAAGCAAGTGACAGCCTGGTTAAATACGGAATCGGACCCGGAAACTACACTAAAACTGTTTACAACGCATCATACGTGACTTATCACAGCATCTCAATTGCTGATCTCACGTCAAACACTACTTATTATTACGTGGTGAACAGCACAGACCCGAGCACCAACTCAGCTCAAAGTTCGGAACATTCTTTCACGACTTTTGCTGATATAGTCATCAAAATCGGTGATGCAGATGCCGTGTCAGGAGAAAACGTTACTACTTCGATCGTCATCACAAATATAACAAATGTGGGTATTGTAGATATATCACTCACCTATAATCAATCCCTGGTGCATGTCATCGCGGTTGACGACACCGATTTTGACGTCCTGGAGTTTACAATTGACAATACGAGCGGTGTAACCAGGATTGGCGCACTCCAAACGGTCTCTGCCGGACTTTACGGTAATGTCAGACTTGCAAATGTAACCTTAAAAGCAGTAGGTGGAGGAGGGAATTCCTGCACTCTAAACCTTACCATCAACGAGCTGAAAGAAGCGAGTCCTGAGGAAATTCCTATACCCGCAACCACGCATAACGGTACATTTACCATAGCAGAGGTTACACCGCCAGAGGTAACAAACCCAATAGCAAATCCTGTTTTCATTCCCGAAGATACTGATTTTGACCCAAGGTGGGGCGAAACATCACAACTGAACGTTACAGTAACAGACGATTGCGGTGTTGCTGATGTCTATATCAACCTGTCTACAATTGGTGGTTTGTCCGACCAGCCAATGACCCGCATACCAGGCACCGATATATGGACTGTAACCGTAAATGCTTCTATCGGGACGGCACTGTATAACGTGAGCTACCTGCCGCATAACCTGACCGTAAGCGCAACCGATATATTTGAGAATGCAAATACATCGGTGAGTATACAATTAACAGCCGTGCTGAACGGGGACGTGAGTATGAATGGAGAAGTGAGTATCTTTGACGCATCATACATCAGGAAATATATGTTCGGGAAAACAGGATTTGAAATGATGGATGAGTGTGTGGGTGAGGTCAGTGGTAACGGAGTGGTTAGTCTTTACGATTCTATGTATCTTTCAAAGCATGTGCTTGGGGAAGTAGGATATGAAACGCTGCACTAAATAAAAGGAGGTAAAGAAAAGTGGAAAGAGATATACGGAAGAATAAAACTGCAATAATAGTGGTATCTACCGTGCTATTCTTGATTTCGGCTTCATTCGCAGCTTCTGCTACTACAGTATCAATAAGCGATGTCTTTATGAAACCTAACGAAACCGCAGTCACGAGTATCATGATCAACAACGTATCTAACTTAGGCGTTGCAGATATAAGTCTCTATTTCGAGCCATCTGTGGTTCATGTAATCTCTGCAACGAATAGTGATTTCGATGTCTTTTATCCGGTCATTAACAATACAGGCGGAATTGTCAGAGCAGGAGGGATGGATGATGGTGATGGATTATATGGCGATGTCAAATTCGCAGATGTCACCTTAGAAGCGGTTGGTAGTCATGGCGAAACAAGTGCGTTGAACCTGAGCAGTAATGAATTGAAAGAATCAGGTCTACCAGAAACGTCCATACCCGCAACAGTAGATAATGGCACCGTGTTTCTAAATCTTCCCCCCGTTGCTATTCCTACATGTATGCACCTACATAATAATGTGGGCACTGAGTATCCGTGCAAAACATTCTTCAACGCTTCCGCTTCTTACGATCCCGATGGGGATGGCATCACAAACTATAACTGGTACTTCGGAGATGGGTATTCTGATGCAGGTCCAATAGTAGAGCATGCTTATTCGACATACAAATGGCATGGAACAGCCTACGAGCCATTTAATGTCAGTTTAACGGTAAAGGACGGTGAGGGTCTCGCAAATACGGCTATTGTACAAGTTAACGTTTACATTGCAGGTGATGCGAACAGCGATGGCATAGTGGACATCTTCGATGGAGCAACCGTAGGACTTGAGTGGGATGAAGAGGCGGAGTTTGACGGAAACATCTGGTGGTATAACAACCCAAGAGGAGATGAGGCGGACCTGAACAACGACAAAATTGTGGACATCTTTGACGGCGCAACGGTCGGAGCAAACTGGGACCATACCGCATGGTAGTATAAAAAAAGCGAAAACCTTTTTAAGTAGATACTATAATAAAAGTAGAATAAGGGGATAAGAAATGAAGAAGAGAAGGGAAATAGTGATGGGTGTTTTATGTTTTGTGTTATTAATTAGCACATTGACAGCACAAGCGGCACCAGCAGTTGTGAGCGTGTCACCGTCAAGCTCGGAAGTGTTACAGGGGCAGTCAGTTAAAGTAAACATAGTCATCGACCCAAAGGGTGAGGAGGTGCTCGGTGCACAATACGATTTGTATTTCGACTCGAGTATACTAAGAGTGGTATCGCAAGCTCAGGGGCCTTTCCTCAGCCAGGACGGTACTAAAACAAACGTGCTCGTAAACGAAACCAATAATAGCGTTGGAGTAGTCAAGTATGGAGAAGTAGGAATCGGAGCGGAAAAAGGAGTATCATCTCAGGACATTTTGGCTTCAATCTCCTTTGAAGCCATCGCCACATCGGGAAAGAGCGATTTACAATTGAGCACGGTGAAACTAAGCGATATAAATGCTAAACCAATTGAAACAGAAATTAACGATGGAACGTGCACCGTAGGAAAAGTTACAGATGAGCCTGCATTCACGGACATCAAAGTTGAGGAAGCATATGAGATGATGGAAATAAATCCAGAAGAGATTATCCTACTGGATGTTAGAACCGAAGATGAGCACGAAGCCGAGCATATATACGTTGAAGGTGTTGAATTCAATCATATACCCCTATCAGAGTTAGAAAACAAAGTTGGCGGATTGGATAAAACGAAAAAAATCATTATTTATTCCGAAACGGGCGTTAGAAGCAGAACGGCAAGCGAAATACTTGCGCGGCGTGGATTCGATGATGTTTATAACATGCTTGGAGGGAGAAAGACATGGGAGATTAATTTCCGTGAAGACATAATCAAAGCAACACCTTCTCCTGCTCCTACTGTGGCTGCTTCTCCTATGCATGAAACAGCACCAACATCAATACCTGAGGATATACCGATACCAACATCAAGGGAAACACAAATATCAGAAGAACCGTCAATATCAGAGAACCTACCAGCATCAGAGGAGACACCAACACCTGCAATAGGTGGGTTTGAAACTATCTTTGCACTGACAATGCTTGCAATAACATATCTCTTTTTTAAGAAGGGGGAGGCCGAGTAATAAAAATGAATAAATTTTTGGTTATAACAATCGCATTTATAGCTATATCTACTGTTGTACAAGTAAGCGTTGCAGCGACAATAAGTGTTGATCCAGCATATCCGGAAGTTTTAAAGGGTGATACATTCACGGTTGATATTTATGTTGAGCCCGAGGGAAGCGAAGTATTCAGCGCACAGTACGAGTTGCGCTTCAATAATGTGCTATTGACTACAATCTCACAGGAAAAAGGTCCGTTCCTCAACCAGGATGGCGTGAACATAAACGTATTGACAAACAAAATTGGTAATACCAATGGTACGATCAAATATGGTGAAACCCGAGTAGGTGAACCAGAGACAATCGGTGGCGTAACCAATCCAGCAGTGCTTGCAACAATTACATTTCAAGCGATTGCAGACTATGGTACAAGTGAACTTTGTTTTGATGTTGCGAAATTAAGTGACCCCAGCATTAACCCCCTTGCTGCTCAAACTAACAATGGAACTGTAAAAATCGTGGGTTCGCACATTGCTATTTTCGACACCTATGTTTCAGAAAAGCCTTACCCAAATCTAATGGGGACGCATCACGGAGTAATAATTCCTGACCAGAACATCACAGTAAATAGGATATACACGTATCCCTGTCCAGGAACAGGGGGACACGGTGAAAGCGTAATCATCTGGAACGAAACCATAGGAGAAAGTGTAGAAGCACAATGGACCGGTTATTATAATACTAACGATTATCACAATCTATCGTTTAATAGGGAGATAACGCTGAAACAAGGTATGATTTATAACTACACGATAAAAACAGGCTCTTATCCCCAAATTATTCATGCACCGGAATTTAATACTACAGGAGGTAAAATAAGATGTACAGAATTTATAGATATAAATGGGAAAAGATATACAGACTGCATACCTGCTTTCAGGTTGTGGTTGGAGGAGGAATGATATAAAATGAGACGAGCGATTGCAGCTATGTTTGTTATAGGAGCCATTGGTATTTTAATACAGGCAGCATCAGCAGTGCAGGTAAGCGTTGAGCCATCCATTCAAACTGTTTCAGAAGGTGATTATTTCACTGTTAATATCTCTGTTAACCCGGAAGGAAGTGAAGTATTCGCTGCACAATATGAACTACACTTTAATAATTCGCTGCTTAGGGTAATTTCACAGGATAAAGGTCCATTTCTCGGTGATGCCGGTGTAAGTCTGCTCAAGAATGAAATCAATAATCCTTTAGGATGCGTTAAATATGGGGAAACCAGAACAGTACTCCCTGCTGTAACTGATCCCGGCGTGCTGGCAAGTATTGAGTTTAAAGCGAGAAGCTCGGGAACCAGTGAACTTAACTTTACCGTAGCAAAATTGAGTGACCCCAGTCTCAACCCAATTTCAACGAATAGTAATAATGGAACTGTTGAAATCGGAGACCCGCAGCCATCAAGTCCTTTCTTTATCTACGGATACGTTGTATACGATGACGATAGCGATTGTAATAATCCGATTATTAACGTAACAAACCTGAATACGAATAAGGAATGGCAGGCAAACACAGATGAAACTTCTAACTACTACCAACACATGCTTAGACACGGAGTTGATATACTTGCAGGCGAGACATTGCAATTCAACGTCACAAAAGGAAGCCAAACGGTAATTCAAACCCACGAGGTAACACAGTCAGAAATAAACGTGGGTGGACTTTTTAATTTCAATGTTACACTTCAGACAGAAGGTCACCCGCAGGTGTGGTATTTCACACAAGCTGAAAATACAACAGTAAATGCACCATATGCAAACGATGGTTGGGTACATGATAAGGACCTTGTAATGAACAAAACAAAACCTGCTGAGGGTACATACTGCATCTTAGAAGGAGGAAAAGCCCTGTGGTTCTATGCAACAACGGGCGCACAAACGGATTTAAGCTTTGGTGAAAACAATTGGACAGCAAAGATCTTTACTTCCGACCCTGACGATAAAGCGGGTAACACTACTACCGTTGACGTCTGCAAAATAACACCCGGGGGGGTAGTAACGGTTATAGCAAGTGGTAGTGTACCTTTAATAGCAAATGAAACGGAGTACGATATAACCTGTGTGCATAGCACAACGCAAAATTTCAATACTGGCGACTGGTTAGGGGTTCGAGTATCATGGAGCGGTCCGGCAAGTGAAAAAATCAGGGTCTATTACAATCCTACTGGCGACAAAAATTCCTATGTTAAAAGCCCCTCTGCTGACCCTGGCTATCCAATACCCGAACTGTCTACGCTCATTCTGTTCTCCAGTGGCTTGCTCGCACTTGCGGGATATGCCCTAAAAAAGAGGAAAAGTAACAGAGATGAATAAACGATAGGTACAGCAACATCACACGGCGTATACGTCGTGCGGTATAATGTAACCAGTCTCGTTTGCCTTTAGTTTGGTGCCATCGGTAGATAAGTGCGCCAGGTTAAGTATTCCCGCCGCTTTAGCCGTGGTAACGGTTTTTTTGA
>QENJ01000261.1 GCA_013374505.1 Candidatus Methanophagaceae archaeon | reverse complement strand
CGCCCTTACACATCGGGCAGGCGAGTATATCCATCAGCTCTTTCTTCATCTTTCATCTCAACTCCTTATCTTTAACAAGGTTCAAATTCAATTAAATGTTCTTCAGTAAGCAAAGGAAAAGAAAGAGGTATGAGCAAGGTAAAGTTTGAATACTCGGACCATCTGGAAATAATAGGTGTAAAGGGTATTCCGGAAATAAGGGCAGGTGACGATTTAACTGCGATTTTCTTTGACGCACTGGAAAAGAACGACTTGTGCCTGGAATCGGGAGATGCTATCGTTTTTACATCCAAGGTAATCTCGAAGAGCGAGGACCGTGTCGTGGACCTTGTGGAAGTGAAAGCAGGTAATGAAGCAGAACGGATAGCAGCAGAAACGGATAAAGATCCGCGGATCGTGCAACTCATACTGAACGAAATAAGGGAGATTGTAATAGTAAAGCAGAATAATATTATAGTAGAGACAAAGCATGGGTTCGTATGTGCAAATGCGGGCGTTGACGAGTCAAACGTGGAGGATGGCAAAGCGGTATTGCTGCCGGAAGACCCTCAGAGCAGTGTTTCACGGCTCAGGCAGGAGATAGAAGCGCGAAGCGGTAAAGAGGTCTCCGTGTTAACTTCTGATTCTTTCGGTCGGGCGTTTCGCGATGGCGTTTCTGGGATATGCGTAGGCGTTTCCGGTGTTCCGGCACTGCTGGACCGGCGCGGTGAGCGGGATAGGTTTGGTAGGGTCGCAATGATAACAAAGGAAGCTATAGCGGATGAAGTATGCGCGGCTGCGAATCTCGTGATGGGTGAATTCAATGAGGGCATACCCGTGGCAATTGTTCGTGGGTTGCGATTAAAACAGCGCGATTCCAACATAGAGGATGTTCTGTTTCATAGAGCGAACGATCTGTTCAGATAATACGCATTAGCAACTTGCTAAACCGCTGTTTTGTTTTCTCACCTAAAAAGAGGTGATAAAACGCCCGCACGTTCTTAGCCATTTGGCTTAGAATTGTTACCGAAATAGTATAATACTTATGGGGTGCGACCATAAACCCTATTAATGATATTATTCAAAGCGTTGAGCAGTAAGACCCGGCTAAAAATGCTGAAGCTATTGACGAAGCAGAATTATCATGTATCCGGGCTGGCGAAAGTGTTAGAGATATCAGTACCTGTTGCTGCGAAGCACGTTAGAATATTAGAGGATGCCGAGCTGGTGCACTCAAAAACGTTTGGGAGGACGCATGTGCTGAGCCTGAATAGAGAAAAGTTGTATGAAGCACTGGAAACTTTTGGCGAGAGTTACGAGATAACTGTACAGAAAGGCACGAGTATCCTGAATGTGTTAAAGGAAGTTGCAGGTGTGAAGATAAAGCGAATAGGAGATAAGGAGTTTGTTGTTTCTATAGACGATGAAGAAGGGTTTTTTGTTTACGAGGTGGATGGTAAAACACCCGATGTACCAATCAACGACTACAAACTGGAAACGGATGGAACGCTAGAGATAAAACGATTGGTTCCTGTTGTCAAGAAGAAGCTGCGGGTGAAAGTAAAGGATGACGCGGTTAAATCACCCAGATAAACTTCGCTCAGTGGGTCTTGCAGATTGTGAACATCATTAATGAGTGGAAAAAAGTCCAGATCTCGAGCTCCAAATTTCAACCACCGTTTCCTCCTTGAACCGCACGTACGGATTCCACGTATGCGCCTTTGGCGTTGCCCCCTTGCAAGACTTGGACACAGATATCCCTTTCGTTTGTTTTACAAAAATTTAAAGATCTTTCACTTTTTTTTACTGTTTGAAACAATAGTTGGCATTATGTGCAGAAACCAGTCATACAGCAGTTAGATATTAAAAAGAATGCTTATAAATTGTTTTTTTTGAAAAAAAGCTCTTGAATGTACGGGAAGCTTTAAATAAACTAATTGTCTTTGTTATACGCAAGTAAAAAATTAGGAGGTGAGAAGAGAAAAAATGGAAACAAGAATCATATTTGGAAAGATGTGCGTTTGTGCAGTGATTATCTTAGCAATGGCCGGCATGATGCTTCCACCTGTGATCGGAGAAGAGGGAAAAGCATCGCCGGCAGTAGTGAAACTAACTACATCTTCCGCGCCTGAAAGTGTGATTCATCCCGTGGTTGCTAATAATTCTGATAATAACGAATATCGCGTGGTGGGGTATGGACAAAACGCAGTACGTCAGCCATATGGATTATATGGACAGCGGCAATCAAGTAGCGGTTCCTTATCATGGGGCAGTTTCACTGGTAGGGAAATAGCGACATTTCCGCGCAGGTCATACCCAACGCAAGAGTACACCGCTGGCGGTGGTGAGGACGTTTACACATTGATGGCTCGGTCCAGCGATATTCCGCCGCTTAAGCAGCGATCGAAACCACCAGGGTCTGAGAAAGATACAGATGGAGACGGTTTGACCGACGTCGAGGAGACTACGGCTGTTTTCGGATATGAGACAGATCCTCATGACGCTGATACCGATGACGACGGGCTTAATGACCTGCAGGAGTACTGGTGGCTTTGCGATCCTACTGACCAGGATACCAACGATGACTGGTATAATGATGGCGATTCGGTATTCAATAGACTAACCTATCCATATCGCTCTGATAATCTAACAAAAGATAATGACCCGGATGGAGATGGATTGCCAACAGGTGCTGAGAGATACGATACTGGGACCGATTATAAGTCTTTTAGCACGGATGGAGACCCATACGGAGATGGTCAGGAGTACTTTGGGATAAACATGCCCAGCATAGCACCTGCGGACCACCCGCTTGTTGCTGCGTATCCCGATTTGAGTGTGCGATTAGAAGCGACTAAAGTCACACCGAAAGCAACGATTACGTCTACGACCGGGGGAGCAAAGGAAGACGCATGGAGTATAACCACAGAAACGTCTGATAGCGAGAGCTTCGAGTGGGGATTATCGGAGTCTGTTACGGTAGGACTTGAAATATCAGCAGACCCGAAGATAACAGGAGAGGCGACCATATCTGCCCAGCAAACATGGGCGAATATGCACACAACAACAGAATCAGAAACGAAATCTGGTTGGACCCAACAAGAATGGAGCACGGCAACGACTACCGAAACAACCGAGGCTGCAAACCTCAAGTTCACGATGAACGTCAGGAACAGAGGAACGGCGCCTGCCGAGGAAATAACGCCGGACGTCAGTATACTGCTGGGAGAGAAGGCGATAGCAACGGTTACGTCGCCAACTTCGATAAATTCGCTTGGTATGGGTGAAACGAGCGGCAACTTCGTCGTGGACCAGGGGATAGTAGGGGAGAGAGGAGAAGATATTACCGTAACGCTGGATGAACTGAGGTCTATTGACTGCGGTGCACCTCTTAGCCTCGAGACATTACAGGTGAAGGCAAAGATAAAAAAATGGGATGGCGAAAAGAACGAATGGGTATTGACAGGCACCGATTACAGCGCGTACATGAATGAGATAAATGAGGGCAGTGCGACGCTCATGCTCGTGCTGCGTAACGGGACTTATAAGAAATACAAAGTCTTTGCAGGCTCAGAGAACTACAACCCGGGCGTAACGTTCGGAGACGCGTTTAACTGGACCATAGACAGAGACGACAGCGTACCCAGGCAGGAAAATCAAACGTGGTACTTTGGATTTTCTGGAGATGCCTTTGATGAGGCTAGAGAATGGATATTGGCTAATAACAGCATTCTGAACCTGACATTGAAGCCGAACTGGGAAATTGTTATCAAAGCACAGAGCACGGAACCGGAACCACAGATAGAATGGGCATTTTATAGCGCGGACATGAAAGGAGTCTGTGCGTTAGTTACAGACGATATGGGGATAGAAAGCGTGACTGCACACGTGGTGATGAATATTTCCGGAGTCTACAAAAACCTGACGATGACGGACGATGACGGAGATGCGATATACGTTAACAGGACAGACGGAGATGGAGGAGGATGAAGGTGCCTACATCCTCGCTACTGATATTGAGGGAAATACTACGAACTCGGAGATTGCGAAACCAGAATCCCCGTATGTACCGCCTCTTGCAGACGGCGATTACGTAATTACCGCGAAACACAGCAGCAAGTCTTTGACTGTCAATGGCAATAGTACGGCTAACAGGGCAAACGTCATTCAAGATAGCTACTGGGGTGATGCCCACCAGAGATGGAAATTGAGATACGTTGGGGATGGCTACTACGAAATTACCGCTAAGTTCAGTTGTCAGTGCTTAGAAGTTGCCGACTCGAGAACAGACGATGGTGTCAATGTTCGCCAAAATGAATGCAAAGACGAGGGTAATTTGACAATGTCAAATCAGAAATGGCAATTGGAAGATGTTGGAGATGGCTACTACAAGATATTAAATAACAACAGCGACAAGTGTTTGGATGTCTTGTGGTCAGAGACAGAGGATTTTGCAAATGTCGGGCAATACAACTACAGTGGTGGCGATAACCAGAAATGGGTATTTCAGCCCGTTGACAGCTATCCTCCTACTATGGCCAGCTATTTTGCGATTACTGCTAAAGAGCTCGGCAAGTGTTTAGCAGTCAGCAATAACAACTGTGTCGTGGAAAAGTATGCTGGTAACGATACCCAACGAATGGAATTAATACCCGTTGGAGACGGTTACTTCAGCATCATTGCCAGAAACAGCAGCGGCAAGTGTTTATCTGCAGATGATGGGGCTAACGTCATACTAAGGACTTACGAGGGTAACGATAGTCAAAGATGGAAAGTGGAATCTATTGGGGGTAGCTACTACAAGATTTGTGCTAAAAACAACTATAAATGTTTAGCGGTCAACGTTAGCAATGTCGAGCAACAAGAGTACGAGGGGAAGGATTCCCATAGATGGAAATTCGAAACGAAAGAGCTGGTGACATTATATGAACTTACAGATTACGGAGGGAAGTCAAAAAGGTATCAGGGTGTAGTTAAGGTTCCATACGTAGGAGAGGAGTTCGACAACAAAGCTTCGTCACTAAAGGTACCGGCTGGGTACACAGTGATATTATACCAATATAAGGACTACAGAGGGTGGATGAAACGCTTTGACAGTGATACTTCAGACTTAGTAGGAGACTTCAATGATAATACATCAGCGTTAGTGATGATGAAGAAAGGCGATGTTCCAACTGGCAAGATCTGGTTCTATGAGGGTAATCATGCAACACAAGACTTGGTGTGTACTGTTAGTACTACGAGCGATAAGACTTGTCAACTCACAGGCGGCGGTGATGACTGTGATTGTGATAATGACGAAGCCCGTTCCGCTGAACTTAGGTGGGTTAAACCAGGCACGATAATTAAAGTGTACGATGACCCAGATGGGGATATAGGTGATGATTGGACAGAAATAAAAGTCAAGATGTTGTTTACATCTAAGGTAATTGGGACGTTTGAGCACAGTTACGCGAACGACTATGTTGAGGTTACGTACCATACGCACAATGGATTGGACGGCAAGGTGTCCCGTATAAAAATCGAGGCCCCCTGAATAGATATACAGGAAAAAAAAACAGTGAAATAAAAAACTAAAAAGATGAACCCTGCATCAGAAGGATGTGGGGTCGTTATTTTTATTTTTGATACTTACTGGTTTGGAGATTGCTAAAATGCTTACCGGGCTTTCTACTGGTTTCGTGGTCAGAAGAGGGGATGCTATGCTTATTATCTCTATGCCTGTAACGTTCTATCTTTTTCCAAGAGTGCCACATCATCTATGTTTGGAGAAGAACCAGGCGGAATAATGCCCATTCCAGAAGAAGGAAGTATTTTCAACCATGATTATGATTTAGAAATTAATAGATGTGTTGAAAAAAGTAGAAGTGTGAAATAAGCTGTGTGAATGGTTTTAACATCCTTCTATTCTAACTTTATAGCAGGTATCCAATCATCACAAACCTTTCCATTGGAATCCCTAAACTCTAGGCACTTTATCCATCCGTTAGTGGTTGATAGAGCCTTTATATGATGAATCTGCGGATACGAACCTGTTTTTATGGTGTAACTATATTCATTGTTTGCATCTAACTTAAACGATTCAGAGAAAGAAATATTGTGCCAATTCCCCGTATCGCCCTCCCAGGGTAATGTTTCGACACTCCAAGAATTGTTATATATTTTAGCATAATCCGTGTGTCCACCAGTTCCTACGCAAGGATAAGTGTAAAGTTTGGATACCTTAATTGCTTGATTCAGCTTTATTGTACCGTTGTGTGTTCCGGAGATGGAGGGATATGGATTCTCGCTCTGTCCTGTGTCAAAAACATTTTCTGTTGTGACGAAGTAATTTTCCCAGTGTTTCATTAGTGGATAAGTGTCATTATCGCTTTCTATGCTGTAAGGTGTGTTCCAAATCCCACACCCATCTCTCTCTCTTGCATGTGGATACTTATCTTTATAATCGCTCCAGTAATTGCCCATGTAGTTTCTGTGAGCGCAACCATTGTAAGTATAGGGTATTTCTTCTGTGGAGTTCCAGATGTTGGTTGAATTCTCAGAATAAGCAGTATCATTATTGTTTATGAAATTGTTAAGATAAATTTTGTTGCTGTTTGATTCCTCTATCCAGATGCCACTTTGGTTGTTGTTGCGGACGGTGTTGCTCGTGAGCAGGTTATAGTTGCTCGAATCCCACAGCCAGATACCGTCACAGTCGTTGCTCAATACGTTGTTATTCATGAGCGTGTTGTTGCTCGAAGACATCAGACGGATGCCTTCCCAGTTGTTCAATGCGGTAACGTTCTCGATCTTCGAATTTCGAGTGTATGCAAATAGGACACCCTGCATGTTATTCGTTAGTGTCAGATCCCGGACCGTGATATTTAAGGAATTCACAACTCCTACAACGCCTGCATCGCCTGGAATCTGCTCATCCTGCCGACCAATCCAGTAGTAGATCGGTTTCCCCTCCACGGTGTTGCCGGTGTCAATGTCGTTGTCAAAGTCGGAATAACTATCACCTTCCACTCCAAAGTTATAGCGGTTGTCACACATCAGATTATTCCTTAATCTGTTGCTGCTAGAACTGTGAAGGATGATGCCGTACTCGTTGTTGAGGGCAATATTATCTCTAATTGTGTTGCTGTTTGACTCCTCTATCCAGATACCACTTTGGTTGTTGTTGCTGGCGTTATTGCCCGTGATGGTGTTGCCACTGAGATAAAACATGGAGATGCCGTTCCAGTCGTTGCTAATGACATTGTTCTCTGTAACTATGTTGTTACTGGACTCATCAAGGTAGATACCGTTGTCTCCATTGTTCCTAGCCGTGTTGTTGGCTATTATGTTCTCACTTGATGACCAGAGTCCAATACCCTGGTAATGGTTAGAATTTGCAATGTTATTACGAATATCGTTACTGTT
>QENJ01000260.1 GCA_013374505.1 Candidatus Methanophagaceae archaeon | reverse complement strand
CAGTATATAGCATCTTGTGTCGCAGACATCCTTGTAGGGATTCATGTAAAGAACTCGCCCGCCGCGTCAGAGACACGATCTACCCTGCATATAGATGAGGTGGTAAAGGCACTGTCACTTGACGATGGCCCTGGATATGTGGCAGTATCGCGTGCTTCGGAGCTCACAAAGGGCTTGTCGGGTTATGTCTTCCCTTTTATGAAGCACAAACCGCTTGACCTCATGACTCTTCTTCGTGTTTCGCTGGAGAAGTTCAGCGTTGCGGATGCACCGATAGGCTGCGAGAAGAGTGTCTCGTTCCTTCGTGTGCCTGATTATTATGTCCGGAGCGGGAGTGTGGATAAGAAATTAATTGAAGATTTTATGCTCACCTATTCAAAAGAGAGTCATCTGGCGATTTCCACCACGAAGCGAAACATGGCGGCGGTAACTACTTTGTTCGCGTACAAGTTCGAGCAATTGGGCAGATTGCGGGATATAAGGGGGTTTGCGGATGAGGAGGCATAATATACTCTTTCCTGTGGTCCTTTTAGGGTTAATCGCTCTTGGCATCTTCATTCTATCCAGTACCGGGTCGGACCTCGCGATAACTATTATACTTGTCTTTATCCCCACGATGATCGGAGCCGCATTTTTAGTTCGTTATCTCGTTACGGTACGGAAGGGCAGCGTAAGGGAGAAGGTGATGACACGGGACATCGAGGGGGTAGCGAACCAGTATGTAGAACAGATGCGGATTCTACACGATTTCGAGGATAAATACGCGATAAGCACGAAAGAATTCAGGGTTGAATTGGAGAAGGTAAAAGGGGCTTTGATCGAACTGGGCTGCGAGGTGAATGGCTGGGTAAAGATAGACAGAGCGAAACAAAGGCACGTAGTTTTTGCCGATGTCGAATGGGTAACAAAGATGTTCGAGGGCATAAAAGAGCAGCATGAAATCGTACTTTATTCTCGGATGATAGACCGATGCAATATTTATCTGGATGAGCTAAGAACGCTTGAAGCTGCCGGCTATGAAGATATTCGGGGCGATGTAGAGCAGATAGAATCAAAGATATTGGCGGACGAGAACCTGAAGAAGGATTCCCTTGAACTCTCCATGTTCATGAATGAGCTGGTATCGTTATTAGAGGAAGCGCTGAGAACATGTTTGCATGAAGCACACGGTTTAGAGGCGGAAGGGCTGGAGGCCGCAAATGCAGACACTGCCAGAGTCAGAACTGATCTAAAACTGGTTGAGCACAGCATAGAGAACGGGAACTATGAAAACGCATCAAAAGTATTGAATAGCGTGATTGGAAGGTTGAGCCGGATGCTGGAGACAGTGTTTGGACTTTATAAAGAAGACACGCTTGCGCTGACCACAGTAGTAGTTGAAGTTCTGGGCGAAGAAGCGAAGGATGATAAGAAGGAGATAGAGGCGTTGCGGGAAACCATAGAGGCGTGCATGTTACCTTCTCAAATGCGTAAGCTGAGGGGGTCTGGTGAAGCACTCGTGATTTTAGCCCTATCCGTTCTGGAGACGATTTATAACCATATATTCGACCTAGAAGCGGCGATACTGAACGAGGACCCGACAACGGATTTATATCCTGTGGAATATTGGTCAAGAGAAAAGAAGAAGGAGGTAGAGGACCTCAAATCAATTCCACTATCCGACCTCAAAGATTTCGTGCGTAGATATAGGCTCTTAGCTTCAGATGCCCATTCGAGGTTTGCGTATGATACCGAGAGGTTAAATTATATAAAAGAAAAGTAACATTGTATTTAGAAGATGTGTAAAGGAGGTCTTAACTAATGGAACCATTAAGTATAGGAATACTTGTAATTGTTCTGCTGATAGTTGTGGAAGCCTTAGTGATGCTGGTAAAGTTTAAGGTGGACAAGACGCTTCTTCTTATGCCGATTGCCGGTCTAATATGCGCTATAATCGCTTTTGTGTTGAATGAATATCGGGATAAGATTCTCGCCTCTTTAGATGGCTCTGTTCAGAATGTCGTGATATACGTCCTGCTTGCAGTGGGCGTATTATTGGGTTTGGTAGGACTTGTGGTATGGTTCAAAGGGGAGAAGGAAGCAAAGAAGATTATTGCTACGGCAAAAGGTATAGATAGCGCAGTTGCCGGTATTGATAGCGATCTAAGGGGGAGCGAGGTGGAGCTAGAGCATTTTGACGATGAGATGGGTGCGATAAAGGAGAAGGTGACGGATTACGAATCGAAAGATAAGGAGGTTTGATGCCTGAAGTATGGAAAAGGGAGAAGATACGGTAAACCGGATTGTAATAGGAATAGGCGGGCAAGGTGGCTATATCGTAAACAACCTGTTGAAATTGCTTAAGTCGAAAACAGGTAAGACGCCAAAGAATGAGGAGTTTTTGATTATAGATACCGACCAGGCATCTGCAAATGCGTGCACCGAAGTAGAAGAGCGGAGGAAGATAGTACTCAACAGACCGGATACGATTCTGATGAAGAATGCGAACAGATGGCTACCCGATCCGTATCTTGCGGCTGCCGGTGCGGGGTGCGGACAGCATCGGATATATGGTCGTGCAATGTATAATGTGCACAGGGAGCGGATATTCAGTGCGATAGGGGCTGCAGCGTCAGAATTGCGGAACCGGACTGGCGGTAAAGATTTCTTCATACTGATGGTCTGCGCGTTAGGCGGGGGAACGGGTTCGAGCATGCTACTTGACATTGCAATAGACATCAGGGACTGGATTTCAAAACAGTTCGGGTCCCAACCGGTGATGTTTGGAATAGGGATTCTGCCATCGAGCAAAGAATCCGTGCTCCCAACGGGTAATGCACTTGGCGCATTGAAAGAGCTTCATTTCCTTATGTCTCATAGCGAAGAGATCATAATAGATGATAAGAATTACTCAAATCCATTCAAACTGTTCTTCCTTTTAGGACGGGACCTTCAGGGTCAGAATCGGGATGATGAACTGGAAAGGGCGATACCAAGGTTCCTTCTCGATCTCGGATTTTTACCGGGCGGAATGGTGGAGACGAAAGGTAAATGGCTTGATCTTAATGACCTGCAGAATAGAGCAAGAGGTTACGAAAATCGGTTTGATTCCTTAGGCTATTACGAGTGCGTATTCCCATCCGACAAATTATTCCTTTTTTATGACATCGAGGATGAAATACCTGTGGTAAGGCAGAGATTGGTCGAGATAGAGGCACGAACAGGGGATATAAGGGGCAAAACCGATTTGCAGCGTGGCGAATTGGAACGGTTCGAGGGCAGGATACGAGACGTTCAGCGCGAGATAGAGAGATACGAATCGGCGAGTGGACTGCTGTCTCATGTGAATGCCCGAGCAACTGCGGATGCCAAGGCGAAACTGGATAGAGCGAAGAAGAAGTTATCGGATTTGAAAGAGGGCGTGTTCAACCTCGAGATACGGGTAAGTGATGCGGAGGAGGAGAAGCGGCTGATGGAGCGGAAATTAGAACGGCTTGATGCGTTAAAGAACAAGCTGCTACGTGATATAACATCGCCGGAGAATACGCGAAGCTATCACCAAATAGAGTTATCTGAGGATGAGGTGCGAGACTTAAAGAAGAGCAGGGAAGACATGACGAATCTATCGTTCTTAGAGATAATGAGGAAACTCGACCGTGAGGACGAGTATTTCAGGTGGACACATTCGCCAGTAAATGAAGGGGACGTTATATTCAATCCGATGGTGAACTATCGGCATGCAATCGAGAATACCATGACTGCGAGCTATATAGACATCTTAAATGATTACGGGTTCCTGACTGTGGATGCGCGGGGGAATGTAGTAAACGAGGAGGAGAAGTTCGGGCATTTTATCGCGGTATTGAGCACGAGGGCGGATAACTTTGATGATGGACGGCTTGGTGGTGGCGCGTTTAAGAGCATGGTGACGGAACGATTTGCGAAAGATGCGGACGTTTTGAAGCTGGATGCGCCGGCACGTGCACACAGTTTCGCAATATACACGCTTATGATCGGACTGCAACCCTGGGCCGCAGGTCCAGGACTTCCGCCGCGACTGCGTGAATTTGAATGGATAGAGAAGGCATATGGCGAAAGTGATTTTTCAAAGCTGCAAAGACATCATTCACTCTTTTATGGCACCAATAAGCCGTTCTCCATAATCACTGATATTCCGTATACACCGGGCGCAGAAGAGAAGAACAGGGATATGGTGACGAGCTACTGGCAGAGTTACGAGGTAATAGAGCCAGGAGTAATATGGGAAAACGTCCCTATAGTGCTTGCGCAATGTTTGAAGATGTTTGACGATTTGTTAGTCGGGCTGGATATTGCGGGTGCTATAAAGAACGCGCGTGTCCCGGATCCGGAGAGCTACTCGATAGCGAATCTCACGATGCTGATTCACGAGCTCGAAAATGCAAGTAAGAACATGGAGAAGGTGAAACACTGGACGAAAGAAGCAGGGCGAGGATTTACGCACCTGAAAGATGAGCTTGACGAATTGATGTCCAGATTGAAGGGTACAGATGCTGGGCGACCGGCAGAAGAAAAAGCGGAGAAGATGCTGAGGATGATTGACGACTCAACGCGAAACCTGGAGATATTGCTCGACCGGATTGATGCTATGTCGAACAGCTTCAGTAACGACATAGAAGTATTCGTGGAAAACGCGAGAGGCTTTCTGGGTAATATACCTTCTGACGCGACTACCTCCGGTGTAATAAGGCAGATAACAAAGGCGGAGACGGAGATTTCGCGGATACGAGAGAACAGTATGAAAGCGGTGAATGGGATAAAAGAGATGGGTGGTCCTCTCGCAACGCTGTTATCGTCTTTAAAAGAACTGAAGAGTATATTGGAATCGGAAGGCGGAGAAGCCGCGGAAGTGGTATTTGAAGAGCGTAAGGGCACGGGTGTAGAATTGCCTGATTTATCATTGAACCTAAGGAGGAAAGAAGAATGAGCCGTGTTTTGTGTGTTTTGTGTGTTTTGCTTGTCGTTCTGTCACTTGCAGTTTTAGGCGTGGGGATTGGGGCTGCTGCGGTTCAGGAAGTGCTGAAGCTGGATGAGAAGAAGTCGTATGTCCGCAATTTAGATACTGGGATAGAGAAAAACTACACCGATATTTTGAAATCAGGCAATGATAGTAAACAATTAGAAGGGGATATGCTGGAATTCCATATATATGTAAGCAAGACCGGTAACCCTATTTTAGATGATTATGTACTAGAATTAAGGACAAATCTGGATAGCCCGGAATGGAAATTCGGCGATGACCTCTCACATTCTGCAAATTGGATAGTCTGGAAAGGAACGGAAGCACATGAGCACGTGGTTCCCAAGGTAATTTTGTCAGGCGAGGTACCAAAACCGATAATGAAAGTAAAAGAGCCCGGGTTCGAGGGTTATGACCTCTATGGGATAGGCGAAAAAGACGTGTATGTCGAATTGACGGTTGGGCCGACACGAGATGGTGCAACCCTGGAAACAATTATACAGAAGTTGGAGCCAACAATGACATTCAAATCGACAAATAAAGCGATAAAAGCGACCAAGAGCGAGATGGATGCGAATTTGGAAGAGGCAAAAGCTAAGATCGGAGACTACCGTTTGGAAGAGGATATAAAAGAGTTGTATGAAGCAGGACATCCTGGCTGGGCATCTAAGTTATCAGAGCATTATAATGAGTTATCTGTTGGGGCAGAGCCGAAACCTGTTGGACTTTATGCCATCATAGCGCTAATGCTGGGCTTGATTTTAGGTGCGGGCATAGTGTATGTATATGTGTCGCGCGGTGGCGGAAAGGGCATGGACCTAAGTGAGGTTTCGTCAGAGCTGGATGATACCTCCGGCAGAATAGCGGATAAGTCAAGCGCAATAAATACGCTATCAACACGGTTTGCGCGTAGTGCGGATGAAGAGCAGAGGAACACGGCGCGAGAGTTGCTAAAGATACGAGCGAGCTTGAACGAACTTGCGAATGAAATAAGGACGATTGCGGATAGGCTAAGGGGCTCGAGATAAAAAATCTGGTATTTGTATAGTAGCGGGGTAAGAAACCACGAGATTACACGAGAGGAACACAAGATTTTTGGGTTAGCAAGAAGGGGATAACTGGCCGATAGAGTCATTAAGCAGGACCCATAGTATTGCTTTCTCGTGGAAATCTGTGTAATCTTGTGGTTTGCTAAACACTTACGAGGAATTAACTATTATACTAGAGCTCAGTCATTGAACCCGAAGACGGAATTAAAGAGATGTGTCCAGTCAACGGAGCCGGGTTTATAGCAGTCCCTTAACGCTTTTTTGGTTCTGCTTACTCCTTCTATCTCGGTATCTATAATTTCACGCACTACCGACGCTACTTCTTCTATGCTCTTTTCGCTTGTGTCCACCTCGTACACAACCGCGCAGAGCACAACCGCTTCTGCTATTATAATGTCCAGCGTTTCCGCTTCCACATTCTCGGCTATCTTTCGCGCGGGGAAGCCCTTTTGCGTTAGCCGCGCGGATAGCACAGTGGGATTTGCACGCAGCACGATTGCTACCTCGGGCTCCAGGAGATGGGCTAAGTGACTCTCTATAATCGAAACCGCTTTTTCTTCCTGGCTCAGGTACTCTTTTAGTGCTTCGAGGTCCGCGATAAAAGAGCCTCTTTCTGTATCTATACCGGTATAGAGCCTTCTTTCCTCTATTACGTTATTCAAATCTACAACAGCAAGCCCAAGTGCTTTGCATACACTTGTCTTGCCCGTGCCCGGAGTTCCGGTGATTGCGAGTATCATTAAAGCTTTCTTTAAAAAGAAAGCTTTATCAAAGAAATAAAGGTTTTGTCTTATCGCGTTTTTGACCTTTTCTTACCCGCACATGACGTGAAACCCGGGGTGGGAGGGTGGATGAGCGGAAACTGCGTGGTGTGGGGGACGTGATCAAAGATTCTGAGCGAGACCGAGGTTTTAAATGAGAGGTTCCGAGGACTTACAAACCGAAAGTGATAAAAGTAATCATACATATCTATTCCAAATGCAATGTGTCTGCGTTCGGTGCGGGGTGCTATATGCGTGCGCACCAAAGCAAAAAAGCATAAAGCTTTATATAGCAGGTAAGGAATAGGTTAGAAGAGGGGAAAAAGGGGAGATGCCGAGAGAAGCGAAGAGGAAGATAAGCGGAATACAGAAGGATGATGCTAATCAAGAGGGTAAAGTAGGCAAAGTTTTATATATCCCCTTTTTGATAAAAGAACTTAGGAGGTGAGAACGAAAAAAATGAAAACAAGTAAGAGAGGAAAAGTGATAACTAGTATTGCACTGGTGACGATTATGGTGGCTTCTGTTATGGTTGCGATGGTTGGAAGTGCAGCTGCTGCGCAAGGCGGAACTAAATACAACGTTATTACACCTGGGGGTTCACAGAAAG
>QENJ01000259.1 GCA_013374505.1 Candidatus Methanophagaceae archaeon | reverse complement strand
TTTTAGATCCTTCATTCATCTTTTTATTATTGCATTGGTGGTAAAAGTTAAAAATGAATGAAATAAATACCCCAACTATAAGGGGGGAGCACCCTTTGTTCTGGCTTGTTTAAGGTACTTTTGAGCACATGAAAAAAGGAAAAGAAGGAAACAGGAACCTGAAAAGATTTAGCAGAGACGACAAGGACGTGTCGTCAGTACTAGGAGTTGTACTACTGATTTCAATCGTGGTGGTGATTACTTCGGTAATTGCAGCATTTGTTTTCGGTGCTGTCACAGGTAACAAGCAATCGCCGTGTGCCGAATTGGTTGTTAAAGATGCAGTAGCAGGTAATCGTAATATAACAATAGTCCATTATGGTGGCGATGGGATATGCGTATATTCAGCGGGGTTTGGGAATATCGAGATAAAGTATAATGGTCTCGTCTGTAACTTATCCCTTAATGCCACCTTGAATGGTCTACCGCTGCCTCTAGATATGAACTTTAATCTGGGTGACGAGCTGGAAGTGAACTTGACTTATGGTGCTACGGGCGATCCCACGCGAAATCTTACCGCAGGTGACTCTATTTGCATAGTCTATACGCCTGCGGATTGCATACTGCAGCGTGTGACGGTTGTGTAGGTGTAAACATAACGAAATATGTTTTTTTGCTCTTTATATTATTATTTAACCCTTCTGCATAATCTTCAAATACCTTTAGCGTGGCAACCTGCCCCGACTTGCATGTCTATCGTGGGCATTCTTCCAGTGTCATTATACGGACTTGCGGATTACCCCGATTTGTATTGTTTCCATCAGGGTTACTCTTTCTTTACCCTCGTATTTAGTTTGAGTTCTTGAATCGAGATGTGAACCTTGGCTTTTCTGGTGGAGAAGGTAGGAGATACTGCAACTGCTCGCACAAGCTCGGGACTTCATCAGGTTCGACGAACCCGACTCGGGCGTGGATGTCGAGAACATAGAGCTAATAGGCGAGAGCTTGATACTATCGGATAATGCGGAAATAGATTCAATCCCCGAACTAAAAGCCACACGTAAAGATCTCGACCTTTCGCATGAGGCGGCAGTGGGCAAGATTGCGGAAGAGGAGATTCAATACCTGATGGCTAGGGGTTTGAGCGCGGAAGAGGCTACTTCGGTGATTATACGCGGTTTTTTGAATGTTGACATTACCGGACTTCCCGATGCGCTTGCGCGGGAGACAACGAAGAGGTTTGATATGAATTTGACGAAGGTGATGCGAAGAGGATCGAGTACTCAGGGGTTACGGAAGTTCAAAAATCGACTCGTTTGTGCGTGAGTCCGTGTGGTATTAGCCTTTTCAAGGTCCAACCCGAGCTCGGCAAGGGTGGTCTGTCCTTTTCCTGTTACCTTCCACCGGTACGGTCGCTTACCCTCTCGCATCACTATCTGCTCCTGCTCCAGCAGACGTAAATGATGCAAAGAAGATGCGTAGCTGAGTGCAGCCGACTTAGATACTGCTTTTATTGTTAGTTTCTTGCCGGCAGCTCGCCCTTCTTTATTCGTTATCTCGTCTATCACCTCGAGTATCTTTGTCCGTGCCAGCAATCCCTGCGTAACGTTCCTTTTCTGCTCTAAATACGCATTGGGATGATACCGAACAACTTCTTTTTGCATCGCGTAAACTATAAGCGGTATTATTAAAAAAGTGTTCACTCAGAATCGCATACCTTTCCTATATACGTCCCATCCAGCAGATACACTTCCATATCTTCCCGCCGAATCAGTTTCGAGGCTATGGGCCCTAAAAGTTTTAGTTCCGGCGCATTGAACGTAACACCACCACATAGTTCATTAAACGCCGGCATTAAGATCACACACGGATCATTCCAGCCACTTATCTCCGGATAATGCGCTTTTACAGCGTTGTAGTCACATTTAGCTCGAATCCATACGTTTTTCAGCCGTGCATAACTCGACTGAGAACTTGCAAGCCGTATCCGCGGATGATTATGCCCAATCAGTATATATTTTGCAGCGAACAACTCGGGCGAAGGCCAGGTATGCCCGTGTGTGTATCCCACACCGTCCAGCAGAAAACCACGGGTACTCTTTAGATATACCTCATGCTTCGGTTTCCGCGCTCCTTCTAGCTTTTCGGGTAGCAGCATACCTAAATACGAGTCGTGGTTGCCTTTAGCCAGATATACCGGTGCATACTCAGCGAGTGCCGCTAAGAATACTGGCACTTCTTTACGGTCTCTATACGATATTTCCGGCACTGCGTGCTTTATATCACCCAATAATACAATCGCATCCGGTTTGGTTTCTTCTACGCACAAAGTCACAGTATCTAACAGTTTATCCGTTTGACTACCGATATTAACACCTTTTTGTCTTAGCACGGCTTCTATACCTAAATGCAGGTCGGCAATCACCAGCGTTTTTTTGTTATTCTCTACGACCATCGCCGCTTCGTCTATCCGTGGCTTCAGATTCATGTGTCGCTTACTAAACAGTTTTATCTAATAAACTATTTCTTTTGGTAATGCTTTCCTTTCTGTATTGAGATGAAACCAGGAAATCAGTACAAAAGGCAGGTTCCGAGAGCAGTTTTATGAAGGTATTAAAACGGAAGTTAAAGGAAAGAGGCAGAAATAGGCTAACAGGTGAAATTTCGCTGATACCCGAATCGTTAGACGACTTATGGCACCTCAAGCATATAATAGAACCAGGCGACTTTGTCTATTCGCTCACGTATCGGCGGTTCGAGGGTGCTACCGATAAGGTGAGACCGGATAAGACCGCAAAGAAACCGCTCAGAATGGGCATTCGGGTGGAAAGCGTAGAGTTCCACAAGTTCTCGCACAGATTACGGCTAAAAGGTGTGATCGAGCATGGGATAGATACCGAACTGGGTTCTTATCACACATTTAACATCGAGCCCAATTCTAAGCTTTCGGTCATCAAGACCTGGAAAGTGCATCAGTTGAAGCGTCTAAGAGAAGCCTCGAAAGCTGTTGCCGCTTCTACTGTTATCATTCTCACAATAGAGGACGGCGAGGCGGTTGCTGGTGTGGTGCGGCAATACGGCGTGGATGAGCTGTTTTCCCTACGGGCCGGTTCGGGAAAAGGCGTGGACGGCAGCGGCGATGCCGCAAAGAAAGAGTTCTTCCATAAAGTTATTGAGCAGTTGAAGAGCTCGTTTAATACCATAGCTGCGGAAGCGATAATAATTGCGGGTCCCGGTTTCGTGAAGAACGATTTCTTAGCGGTATTAAAGGAAAAAGACCCGGAGTTAACGAAACGGACAAGAATCGAGCAGACCTCGTCTATTGGCGTTTCCGGGTTCATGGAAGTATTGAAACGGGGTGCGGTGACCAGGCTAAGGGTGGAGGAACGGTTAACCCAAGAAGTCAAGCTGATGGACCGGTTAATGGAAGAGATATGCAAGGAACATGACTGTAAGGCGGTTTATGGTGAAGACGAGGTGCTAAAAGCGTTACAGTTCGGTGCTATTGAGTCGCTGCTGGTTTGTGATGATAAGCTCATGGTGTCGCGCACAGAAGGAGATGAGATAAGCAAAGAAGGAGAAGGTATAGAACAGGTTGAAGCGATAGTAGAAGAAGTGGAACGGGTAAGGGGTAAGATAGTGGTGTTCAGCACAGAGTTCGAGCCCGGTAAGCGGTTAAAAGGGCTGGGTGGTATTGCGGCTATACTGAGGTTTAAAATCTAACATTTATAAGGGCGTGCCTATTTCAATATCAAATGTGATGATAAGCTCGAAGCGACCCATAGGGGTGACAATATTAGCTTTATTGGCTTTTGGCGGTGCGATAGCCTGTGTTTATAGTTTAATCGCTCTTCTTTCAAGCGATATACCTCTTTACATAACCATGACCTCATATCAGATGCGAATCATAGGAATTACTGACATAATCATGATAATAATCGCCCTCTCGGTTACTTACGGCTTTTTTAAGGGTTTACGGTGGTCCTGGTTCTTATATATGTTTACGCTCGTAATTGTGACCATATTGCATGTCGCTGTATATCTGAGATCTTTTTGGGCTTTGTCCTCGTATCCAAGTCCGGGTGAAATCGGTATGTCATACATTATTGTGGCGTACATTGTCCCCGTTGTCATTTTAGCGATCTTTGGGCTAATTTCAATTTATCTTACAAGACCTCACGTGAAAACATATTTTGGCTTCGGTCAGCCAGGTGATATTAGTGCCGCAGTGAAAGAAAACAAACGGAAAATCGTTTCTACTGTCGCTGTACTTGTTATAATCGCAGGAATATGTATTTTGGGTTTTACGCCATCCGGTGATATTAACATAATCAATGTTACGCAAACGCCGGAAAATCCGGAACCTGGAGATACGATAACGGTTATTGCCGAAATATCAGGTGGTTCGCCGTTTTTGGGTGTTAGTGCTTCTTTGCATTGTTCAGGATGGATGGTGGGAACGGTGACTTCGGTTGATAAAAACAAGTATTCATTCACATTCGCCTATCCTTTTGAAGACGGTACAGAAATGTGGTATATGATAAGAGCAGGCGATAAGATTTCTGATGTGTACATCATTCAGGTAGGTCACATGGAAAGAAGTAACATAACTTCTCTTGCCATTATAGATGTGATACAAACGCCGGAACAACCAGCAACTGCTACTTCTTCTGTTGATATAAGCGCAAAAGTTACAAGTAATGTCACCATATCGGAGGTGACATTAGAAGATATGCGATTTCATGAACATGGTAGTGGTGGCGGCGGTGGCTCTATGCGGTCTGATGGGAACGCTACATACGTAGACAGTATTTGTACAGAGTTTTATGAATCGGGTACTCAAGTATTTTATCGGATCTCCGCCAAAGATGAATCCGGTAATACTGCGGTGACGCAGGTTTATTCGTTTACGTTATCCCCATGAAATGCTGTCTGGAGGACCTACCCATTCATATCTGTTATTTATTAAATCTGTTTGGAGAACAGAAGATCTGGCAGCGTTGCCACTACGTTCCATTTCAAATCGAATGTCCTGGAATTCTGGATGATTTATGAAACCCTCAAAATTAGCAACTACCATTTTTCTCGCTTGTCGTAAATGATTTTCGGACACCGCATCTTCTCCATCGGATCGTGCAAAAGACTGAGAAATTCGTTTCAAATTATCTTGTGTTTGTTGCAACATAGATGGAACGAGAAATTCCCTATCCTCACTCACCCTTACGACATCTGTGAGAAGTACATCAAATGTTTCTCTTACATGGTTTACAGTATCAGTAATATCCAGTTCTTCGGAAATCGCCGGCATTTTTTGCCTGGAATGAACAACCTGAAGCCATAAGTCTTCATTAATTGCTTTTATTAACTTCGTTAATTCAACATCTGCTTCTATTGGTAGATAATCTATATTCTCGGGCAATGTAACTTCCGTAGCCGTAAAATTATTCATTAGTTCTTTCCACGCTTGTGTTTCATCGCCCGAATTAGGACTAATTGTGGCAAATATGGAATATTCGCCATCAAAGCTATTCCTATACGATAATTTGTTCGCTACACCTCTATATGTTGTCCCGTAAAAACTACTCAAAATGTTTCCATGCCGTCAAGATATGCTTGGATTTTTTAGCATAAGCAAACTGTCCCCATATCCGCCACTACGCCTAGTATAGATTGAAGAGTATCGACCAATTCATCGGACGATTTAGCCGATTCTAAAAATTCCATCAATGGTTTGTAAACAAAATAATTCGATGCGTTCCAGCGGATTAGCCTGCTAACAAGGTTATATACCTCTTTAATCCGATAATATTGGATGATATATGAAATTGGACGACTTATCCATTTAACATGTTTTTCCACGGGATAAAGCAAGTAATCAACGGCTATATGCACCCACCGCTGTTGAAGCTTCTTTATGGCACAGTCTAAAAAGCCAGTGATTTATCAACGCGGAGATCGCCGAGTACGCAGAGTTTTAAGACGGTTCCAACAATTACTTGGGTTTTCTGGTGCCTCTGCGTTCTCTGTGTGCTCTGCGGTGAAATTTAAGGATATAGCAATTTCACTGGAAAAATCGACTGTGCCTTCTTTATGTCTTTGTCTCCATTTCCTGCGTTGCGCAGCGATCTTAACCTGGGAGTAAGCCGGTGTTTAACCATCGAGTGCTTCAAACTCTTGTAATACTCGGTTACCAGGTCTTTTTCCAGGTTTCTAATGAAATGCTCCTGACATATCTGTTGAGGCTTGTTTGGAAAGATATTTGAGGCGCATTGTGCGAGACCTTTTGCCGTATCGCGGACTATAACAAGTGGTGAGCCATAAGTCGTTTTAAATTTTGGTAGGATGGGTTTTACATGTTCTTCGGCTTCACAATGTCACTTTTCAAAAATAGAAACAGGGGGAATAAAAGCTATCCCCCGAAAACATCTTTGCTTATTCGCTTTATTTCTTCTTCCCACTCTGCACCAGATATGCGACTGCCCGTGATATTAGATTATCTTCTTATGCTCTCATGCATAGCCTTCCAATCGAATCGCCGGTATCCAGTTGTTATATGAATGTCCGTTTGCATCAGTGAATTCTGTGCAAGTAATTCTCCCGCCAGTCACTTCTTTACTACTTTCGTGGATTATCTGCGGATAAGAACCCGTTACTATCGTGTAGTAGTACGTTGTACCCGCTTCTAATGTGAACGGCGGGTCAAATGTTATGTTGTGTCCATCTTCTTGATAGCCTTTCCAATAGGCTTCTACGCCATCCCACGTTTCATTCCAGATTTTTACGTATTTAGAATGTCCGCCCGTGCCTGAACATGGATAGGTGTAAAGTTTATGCACGGTAATTGTCTGATCCTGTGTGAGTGTTCCATTGTGCGTGCCGAAGATGCTGGGATATGGATTGGATGAATCTCCTGTGTCGAAGATTGGTAATATTTGTTCTGATGGTACAGAACAACACCAGTCGGGATTCCAATCAGCTGCTATTAGATTATATGTTAACTGAACAACATTAGTACCATCGACATCCATCACATATATCTCGACATCACCATCCCTATTCGAGTCAAAGACAATCTTGCTTCCATTAGGAGACCATACGGGATTCCAATCATCTGCTGTATTATATGTTAGCTTTTTAACATTAGTACCATCTGCATCCATCACATAGATCTCGGCATCGCCCTCCCTGTCCGAGACGAAGGCAATCTTGCTTCCATCTGGAGACGCATCGGGAGACCAATCACCTGCAGTATTACTTGTAAGCTTCTTGACATTAATGCCATCGACATTCATCACATATATTTCGTTATTGCCATCCCTATTCGAGGTGAAAACAATCTTGCAAACAGAATCGCCTTTCTTCTTCACACTCACACTTGCCGTTCCACTTACATTTTCATGCGCAGCCTTTACCGTAGTGGTTCCACTTGCGGATCCCGTGAATGTCGTAGTTGATTTTCCATCTGAACCTGTTGTCACAGATGCTGGGCTTACGGTTCCAACCGCGGTGTTGCTGCTCGTCCATGTGATGATGATGCCAGCCATT
>QENJ01000258.1 GCA_013374505.1 Candidatus Methanophagaceae archaeon | reverse complement strand
TAAAAAAATTGGTTTTCTGAGCCCACCGGAAGAAGGTAAAAGGCATGATTATAGCATCTTTAAAGACATATTCCCGCCAGGACTATTCCCGAAAAGCATACTGTTATGGTTAGATTTGGCCTTCATAGGCATTGATACGGATTACCCCGAAGCGAGTGTTATGATGCCAAAGAAGAAGCCGAGAGGCCAAGAATTGACGGATGAAGATAAGGTGCGGAATAAAGCTATCAGTGGTGTCAGGGTTCGGGTAGAGCATGCGATCGCCGGAATTAAACGCCTGCGGATAACTACTGATAAGTTTCGTAACAAAACTGATTCTTTTAATGATAAAGCCATGTTGATTTCATGTGGGTTGTGGAATTATCATTTGAAGTGCCGCTGAATCGGAGGGGTGGGTAGTAGGTAATAGTTGTTTTTTCCCATTAATGGTTATTTCGCAACAAGTCTAATGTTTTATCCTACAACAAACGTGGATGCCCCGCTCTTTATGTTGTGCCATTTGGCCAGTACTCTTTAAGGAGGGGGAGGCGGCATTATGCTCATCTATAATTTTTAGTTATTTATCTTCAGTAGCTAACATTTTTCTATAATTTACTACAAGAAGGCAGTTATGATACCCTACCTGTGCTCTACAAGGATGCAAACGTACGAGGCGACCCGAGTCTTCTTTTTTGTCACACAGGGAGTTGCCCCTAACGCTGGCTTTTCCATACCTTCGTTTATTCCATCCTGGCAACCCAAAGTATTTAGAGCCTTTAGCGAGGTTTTTTCGGCGTGGGACGGCACTGATACAGACTACCCTAGCGGCAAAAGCATTTCTCCTTCCCGTATTCGTCCGTCCCTACTTCATCGCTTAGCCGTAGCCAGCTACTGATATTTTCCAGTCCCAGGCATCGCAAAACGGTTTGATCAGTCTCAAAATAAACTTCTTAAGCTGCATGATGGTTGCCTGCCTAACCTGCCTGCGGAAAGCCCTGAGACCACTAAGGAAAAGCCCAACGACTCGCTTTTTGCCCTTTGGGGGTTTTTGAACCTCTCCTTCCTTCTCTGCCCTTTCACCCTCAAATACGCAGAGGACGTATGCAAATGCTATTAGAATCAACATCGTCTCAATGCGCTTCGGATCGGTTATCCTGCTCTTCTCGATCTCAAAACCGTTACTTTTCCAATCCTTATGCATTGGTTCAATCCCGAACCGCAAGCCGTACACAGAATCCGCTCTCTCCGGGTCACCAGATGTAGTCATGACCACCAGAGGCTCCTCGTAATCAGTTCCCCAGGTCAGGAGGACGTTCATCTCGAATTTGCTATCTCGTGTCACCGTCTGGTTATACAGGACTGTACGATCACCCTTTCTCATCCCTTTCAACAATTCGGATATCTTTGTCTCCGGCATGCCATCACCGCTGAGATACATGCTGGCTTTCAGACGCAGCGTAGAATCTACCCCATACGTTGTCTTCAGCCATTCCGCGAGCTTTGGCGTGGCGAATTCGCGGTCTGCAACCGCGTGAATGGGCGCAGAAATCCAATCCATCTGGTTCAACACTTCTATCACAGGAGCCAATACCTGTATCCAATGCTCAAACGAGGTGTTCCCCTTACGGTCCAGGACAATCCAGAATAAGGGAATTGCCCGTCCCTTGTAGCTGAGAGCAACAGTGAGGATATTGACCACTTTACGCAGGCTTTTCCACTTCGTCCGGTCCACACTCAGCACGATTTCATCCAATTCCGACAATAACGGTCGCATCAGGCGAATCAACGGTATAAGCGTCTTTAACGGTGAGATCCGTTCATTGGAGAGGAAGCGACGAATTCGCTGCATGCGAACCAGTAAACTGGTTCTGTCATATGGCAACGCCTCCGCTCCTCCTAATAGACAGACGGTCAAAGTAGTCAGCATCGTAATCAGCGGTTTAGATGCCCTTAATCCATTTTTTTCGAATAACTTCAGCACGAATCCACTTAAATAGCTTGTTGTTTTCATTTTTACCACTATTTCTAAATATATCCGAAATTCTGTTCTTAAAAAGGTTTACATGCTCTGCCTATAACAATATGACCAAATAACAACTTCGTTTGGGATTAAACAGAATCATAAAGATCATAAAGTATAATTTACTATGAAATCCGATATTCTAGCGTAAAAACTTAAAAATGTTAGCTACTGAGGAAAATAGACAACGATTCCGCATTCGGGGCTAATTTACCGCACGAGAGGCACATTGGCAAACTTGCATTTTTCCTGTTTAATTTGGGCGTTTATCCTTTGTACGTAGCTCCGAGAAGCCCGTGGAATAACGGGCAGGTGGAAGGATTTAACAGCGTTTTTTCAAAGAAATTCTGGAATAAACTTCAATTCAGTGATGAACAGGAGATTGACGTCAAGATCAAGGATTTTAATGTCGCTTATGAGACATATTCGCGGTTAGTTTCAAATAATCCGGAACCCAAAGAGAAGGACATTAAGTATATAGATAATTTCAAGAACGTGAATCTGGAAAATAAGTGTGTCGAACAATTCAAGGCGGACAAGATCTATTTTTTGCGGATTGTGAGGCGAAAAAACGATAAAGGCAGCGATAAAGAATACGGATTCATTGACATTCTGAAGCATGAGATAAAATTGCCAAAAGACATGATTAACCTGTTCGTATTCTGTATTCTGGATTTTAAATCGAAGCTTCTCAAAATGAATATTGAGCTGGATGATGGGTCTTTGAAAGAAGTCAAATCAATGGAGTTTATAACCAAAAATGTTATATATGATTTAACATAATCTGATAAAAAAGAGGTATGCTAAAACGTCCTACCTTTATTTGGAATATAACCCTATGAACTGTTGCAGCCCGGTATCCCATCCCCTTGGCTTCACCACAACTTGTTACCAGACGGGGTTCAGTTCTGAAGTGACAGCTAACCTCATGCGAGATTTTCACCAACAGGATTTTATGAATTTTGCTCGGCACACCCTTTATATTTTTTGGGGCTTTTTCACACGTGAAGCACAAAATTGCTAATTCGTTTGATTTCCGCATTCGGGCACATAAATCGTTGCCACATTCGCAAGCGCAGTGGTAAACACCCGAAGGCAATACAGCCAGCGCTGCGGTTAATACCACCCTGCCTGAACCACATTGTATCATGGCTTTGTTTTTTTTGTGATAATGGCAATACTTATAGTATTATCAAGTTCAGTAAATTCTTCTTCGTGTCGCTGCCACGAAACGGCGCGCGGCTAAAGAGAGGTATCTATATTAATCCACTGCTATTGCCCTGTGCTTATGCATTGTGATGAACAAATCCGAATGCTAAAATAAATATAACCTTTTCGGTTTTATCGCTTCTCACCCGCCAACCAACGTTTGATATTCTCTTTTACCTGTTTGAGAACGGATTTATCAATCATTCCAATTTTTCCTGTCAGTCTTGAATAAGAGATAATCATTAATTTTGTTGTTTTAATGACTGTCTTCTTTTTTAGATTGGTTTGCTGGTCCCTCTTCGATTCAGGATTTAATTCAATATCCCAGTCCTTATTGAAGTCCAATGTTTGACTGGTCAGAAAAGTAATCAAAAATTCATTTTTGAAATCAGGTCGTTCCGCAATAACTAATACAGGACGCCTTTTCACTCCAGAGTAATCGCTATAGGGATATTTGAACAATACAATATCGCCGGACTTAATCTTAATCATTCGAACCGCTCTATCAAATCATCATCGGTATAGAGGTCTTCATCCTCGCTTTTCAAAAACTCAAAAGCAGGATCTTCCCTTAAAAGCACATCCAGGATTTCTTCCTCTTCCGATTGCCCTTCAAGAAAGGTTATGATTACCTTGCAAGGTCTATGGATATTAATTCCCGGCATCTTTATTTGCTCGCCATCATAAACGGCTTCCACAGACAACAGACGATCCATTGCTGCCCCCTTTACTTTCCCAACCATTTTTTATTGGTATGTTGTTTTATATTTGTTTGCCGTCATATTATATAAAAGAAGATGGCTTTTCAATCGGTACAGTGAATGCGGTTTGGTTAGTCGTGTTGGTTGTTTCGTTTAGGTTTTTATCTTCTCTCTTACCTCCTCTATCCTCTGCATCTCATCCAGCGAGTACATCCTCTCACCACACTGAACACAAACCTCTGCCTTCACTCCTTTTATAATGTATGCTTTCCCCTCAATCATCTCCTGCACCTCTACAATGTCTTCTTCTGTATCCCCTCCACAAATAGAATAAGAGATTTTCGCATCTCTTTCATACCTTCTTCTATTTCTTCAATCTCTTTATCAGGAATATCACTCCATAAGCCTGCACACTCGACTAAACCTGATTTCTTCTTTAAAACCCTGATGATAGCTCCTGAAACGTCCTCATCTTCCGACTTCATGCTTTGCAATAGGTTATACGCTGTGTCCGTAACAGATATTGTCTTTACGCCCCTCTTTGTTCACCCCTATACCTTTATATCGCCATGTGCATATAAAAATAACGGTGTTTTGATAAATGCTCGCCACACTCATCCCAACAACTCCTTTTTATGCAACAACCGGCTATAACCAACAGCAAACCTGTGCGCTTCATCCCTGACCTGCTGTATCAGCTTCAATGCTTTGCTTCTTCGATCTAACCTCACCGGAAACGTTAATCCCGACATATACACATCCTCGAACTTCTTGGCTATGGCTATAACCGGGACTCGCAGACCAAGCTTCTTGAGCTCCAGGATTGCAGAATTCAACTGCCCCGCACCGCCATCTATGATAATCAAATCCGGTAGTTCTGACTCTTCCTTAACGAGCCGCGTATAACGTCTTCTGACAACTTCGGCAATCGCTTTGGTATCGTCTATGCCCTCGACTGTTTTGATCCTGAACCGTCTGTAATTGCTTTTATCGGGCTTCGCATTCCGGAACTGCACCATAGACCCAACAGTGGACGTACCAGAAAAGTGCGATATATCAAAGCATTCGATTACAACCGGCGTATCCGGAAGCTGAAACGCATCTTTAAGGTCATCCAGTTTCTCGAAATCCGAAAAGAACACCAGTTCTATGTTTTTCAGGACTAAATCCAGTAACTGTTTCTTCTCACCGATTTTTGGCACTTTAACAGCTACTTTACGCCCTTTTTTGGCTTTAAGAAAAGCGTGCAAGGACTCGTCTACTTCTTCCGGCAGTATCAATTCATTAGGCACGGTATTCACAGAATAATACTGAACCAAGAACTCTTCAAGGAAGTTATCGCTATGTTCAAATTCAAACTCCTGTTTATTCTCAAGCGTGCCTTTGTAAATGTTAAATAGGATGAGACAGACCCGTTCGTTACTTATAATGTAATTGATTATATCTTCATCGTATCGCTTTGTTAGTTCCATGTTCTGTCGTTCTTTTAGCTTTTCTATTGCTGCAATCTGGTTACGCAACTCCAGAGCACGTTCAAAATCCAAACTGTCCGATGCGTCCTTCATCGCTCGTGTCTTCGTTTTGATGAGTTCGTCCGTTTTGCCTTTGAGGATCAACTCAACCATTCGTATCCTATCGGAATACTCGGCGCTTCCGATCTTTCCGATACATGGCGCACGGCACAAATCAATCTGGTGCCTCAAACACGGCTTCTTCGGCATCCTCTTGCAAGTTCTGAGCTGAAAAGTCTTTTTCAAGGCGGCCAGGATATAATCACGAGACGTAGCCGATACGAACGGCCCGAAGAACCTGCCGGTAGCGTCTCTTCTACGTGCGATGAGCAGTCGCGGGAACTTTTCGTGTGTTAACTTTATGTAGGCATATCTCTTTGAATCACGCAGGTCAATATTGTATTTCGGGCTGTTCTTCTTGATCAAGTTGTTTTCCAGGATTAACGCTTCTACTTCTGTGTCTGTCACGATAAAATCAACCGAATCAATCTTCTGCACCATTACCGCGGTTTTAGGGTCAAAATCAGTATTCTGGAAGTAGCTCTTGACACGTTTTTGCAGATTCTTTGCCTTACCCACATATATTATCCGCCCGGAATCGTCTTTGAAGAGATAACAGCCCGGGTTATCTGGTAAGTTACAGTTTTGGATTAACATGTTATCAAATCGCTTTGAATATATGCTGTTATTTAATATTTAATCGGGATGATTTTGAGACGAAACGCTTAAAAGAATGTTCCCGCTGAATATTATACAAATCATCTTAGCATCCCACTCAAAAATTCGCCTGTGTAACTCTTCTCATTTGCTGCAACTTCCTCGGGCGTTCCGCATGCAACTACCCGACCGCCATCGTCTCCGCCTTCCGGCCCCAGGTCAATAATATAGTCGGCTGATTTGATCACATCCAGATTGTGCTCGATCACGACCACCGTGTTGCCCTTATCCACCAGATCGTTGAGCACCTTTATCAGCTTCTTAACGTCATGGAAATGCAGTCCCGTTGTCGGCTCGTCCAGCAGATACAACGTCTTGCCCGTGGCTTTCTTCGCGAGTTCCTTTGTTAACTTAATCCGTTGTGCTTCACCGCCAGAAAGTGTGGTAGACCGCTGCCCGAGCTTGATATAGCCCAGTCCAACTCGTCTCAAAGTCTCAAGCTTCTGTTTAATAGACGGAATATTCTCAAATAGCTGCAACGCTTCTTCTACGCTCATATCCAGCACTTCAGCAATTGATTTGCCTTTATACTTAATCTCCAGCGTTTCGTTGTTGTAGCGTTTACCTCGGCACTCCTCGCATTCCACATACACATCCGGCAGGAAGTTCATCTCGATCTTGATGACGCCATCGCCGTTACAGGCTTCGCATCGCCCGCCTCGGACATTAAACGAGAATCTACCGGGCTTGAATCCTCGCAGCTTCGACTCTTTCGTCTCGGAAAAAACTTTTCGGATCTCGTCAAATACTTTTGTGTAGGTTGCGGGATTGCTTCGCGGTGTTTTGCCTATCGGACTCTGGTTGATCACAATCACCTTGTCAATTTCCTGGCCTGTTAAAATTTCGTCGTGCGACCCTGCCCTCTCGCGCGAATTATGCAATTTCTGCATCAACCCACGATATAAAATTTCGTATATCAGGGTGGACTTGCCGCTCCCGGATACTCCTGTTACCAGTGTAAGCACTCCTGTGGGTATAGCCACATCTATATTCTTGAGATTATTCTCCCTGCACCCTTTTAGTTGGATACACTTACTGGATTCTCTTCTTACTGCTGGTGTCTCAATCGTCAATTGCCGTGACAGGTATTGCCCTGTTAAAGATTCCGGATTCGCTTCTATCTCTTCGGGTGTGCCCTTCGCAACTATCCGGCCACCTTGTAACCCTGCGCCGGGGCCCATATCCACAACATAATCCGCTCGCCGTATCGTCTCTTCGTCATGCTCCACCACGATCAGCGTATTACCGATGTCACGCAGCCTGTGCAGCGTATCAATCAACTTCTGGTTGTCTCTCTGATGCAACCCGATAGAGGGCTCATCCAGAATATACAGTACGCCCATCAAGTTGGAGCCTATTTGAGTCGCAAGCCGTATCCGCTGCGCTTCACCACC
>QENJ01000103.1 GCA_013374505.1 Candidatus Methanophagaceae archaeon | reverse complement strand
AGTGTCCCACCTTCATTTCAAACTCAACCATTTTTGGAATTTATTTGGATACAACCGGATTGACTTAACGGATAAAGAAATTTTAAAAGGTAAAAGATCGATTGAAAGGTTTTAAAAAGACATAAAAATTATCTCAAAGTATTTTAGACGCCATTATCAATTATACACGGGTTACAAACATGGAATGACAGGGATATTGAAGCATGTATATTTTTTACAAAGTTGTGATATAGAACCAGTTATAGAAGAGGCTTAGCGCTTATTAGCAATTCTTATCGTTTTCAGAGATTTACTTTGTAAATTGTATTTTGCCATTAATCAGTTGCATGTTTTATAATTCTCAGTATTTTTATCGCATCCCACAGCTTATATTCACTCTCCATAAAAAATACTATGAAGATTTGTGGGATTATTCAACAAAATAGTGACAAAAAATGTTTAACATATTTTGCCTTTTTATCGGTTAAGTGATATTATAAATGATTTTGTAATCGTGGGGGAAAGGGGCAAACAGTTCGTGAAATGATAGAAAATGTTAAATAAATAGGGGCAACAATATCCCTGTGTTTGAGATTTGGATTTTGTGATTTGAAAATTCTGGTAAAAAGCGGAAGTCTTTTTTGTCCGCAAAATGGGTGGTTTCAACGTTTGATGTAAAAAGATAAAACCCGATAGGGTATATCCCGTTCATACCGAACACCCGAAGATGTTCAAGGATTTCTTCGCGTCCGTAGAGCTGGTTGAGCTGGGAAAGAAGCATACAAATACTAGCGTTACAATATCACTACAATTAGAGTGTGATGAAGAGCTCGGAAAGTTTTTATACTTGAAAATTCATGGATAAAATAATACATGGCACCCGCAATACCTTCTCAATTCAATTTTGAAACGCTCCTATCGCATACATTCCCAGGTTTCTTCTTGGCCCTGGGCGTGTTTATGTTACTTGATCTATTAATAACCCAATATGATTTAACTTTATGGGCATGTGGAACAATTGGTGACTTTTTGATGGTTATAGGGTTCATTATTCTCGTAGGAACTATTTTAGGAATTCTCATTGATGGACTACAACACACATTAGAAAAAGGCATTTTTGAGAAATGTCAAAAGTTTAAAGACCTGGAGATAGAACGAAAAAGTTTATACCCCTCTTCAAATATCAAGCATTTTTATTATTTCACGCGAGATAAGGAGGCATTTACGCATTTGACGGATAAATATTATTGCTATGCGGAATTCTATGGGAATATAGCTATTTCATTAATTGCTTTTTCCTGTATCGCTCCGTTTTATTTCCGTGATATCTTGCACATATGTGCTTGGCAGTCTTTCATTTTGGGATGTGTAGTACCACTTGTATTAGCAGGCTTTTGTATTTGGAGTAGTTACGAGACATTTTTAAAATATCATCGCTATCGGATAGATCTGATTTATGGAATTTTACAGTATACCAAGTCTATAGAAGTTATACCTGCAAAAAAGGACATAACAGTTAATGAGTCTGTAGTGATTACAGCTCAATTGAAAGAATGGACCTTGGCGGGATTGGAAGATTTGAAGATGGAAAAATATAAAGTCTGGAAAGCAAGTGATGTTCCCTCGACTGGAGTAAAGATAACTTTTGAGACTAGTGGAGAATACCTGTCTGATAAAGAAATTACAGAGGCGGTCCCAACAACAAAGGGTGAAAAAATTATACAGATGGAAACAAAAAAAGGTGTACTCTCTGTGTGGTTTAGATCCAACGAACCCGGGACTTTTACTGTAACAGCATCTTCTAAAGATTTTATTTCGGGAAACGTTGTTGTAAATGTAGAAAAAACGGAATAAGATAAGAACAAGGGTAAGAAAAAAGAAAATGTGCCTTAAAAAAATTAAGAAGTGGCCTGAAAAATATCCGCGAAGAATTATAATAGCTATTCTTATATTATTCTGTATTTTTACCGCAATCGTTTTCTACTTCACACTACCAGAAGATGTAGCGAAAACAAAAATTGTTGTGGAACCACAAAAATTGGATGTATCACTATCACCAGGGGAAAATTTTACGAAGACCATTTCAATTAGTGTCAAGAAACAAGGTGATGTTAACATAACATTGTATGCCAATAAGCCGATGTACGACTGGGTAAACTTCAGTAATAATGAAAACGTTCGTGTGGAAGCTGACAGAACGGATTATGTTAATGTTGAGTTCGAAATTCCCGAGAATGCTACTCCCGGCGAGTATAAAGGTACAATAGAAATTACGCATAACCAGTCTTTGTTTAGCTGGGACGATATTCCAGGAAAAGATAGCAAGAGACTCCAGAGGCTCTTTAAGGATCTATACATAATTGACTGGGCGGAAAATGGAAATATCTCCAAATCACATGATAACAACACCATCACCATCATTAAATTTAAAAGTCCCGCCGTAATCCACATTAGGTCTCTATCTGGTGCCGAAACATTTAACTGCACAATTGTAGCCAACATAACGATCGATGATAAGGAGGAAAAAGTAACCTTAAAAATCAAAGATGGGAATGTCTGCACATTAATAGTTAAACATGAGAATGGCAAGCAGAACATATACCGCCGTGTTAAGGAGAAAATCCCTATTATTCTCACGATCAAACCTCGCGAAATAATCCCTAAAAATGTTTCAATTCTTTTGGTGCCTCAGAACCAGGGAAAGGGATATGCGTAAGTGCACAAAATCTTTTAAATCCATAAATCCACAGTTTTTACATTGATGGGATTTGGAAATTATGATTTATATTCTTCTGTACAAATGCTTTGATTAGTATGGAAATCGATTGGAGCGAAGAGCAAAAAGCGAAGCTCAAAAACGAGCGTGAAGAGCTCGACAAGAAGATGGCCGAGCTTGAAAGGCATGTGGACGCGCTTGTGCTAGAGGAAAAGCAGTTGAATGCCAATATGGAACGTGAAGAAGACGCCGAGGAGGATGCTAAATTCCAGCGATTGGAAGAACGAGCAATAACAAAGCTAAGGAATAAACAGGCAGAGCTTAAAAAACGGTTGGACGAGCTAAAAAAGGAACAGCGTGCGTTGACGCAGCAGGAAAAGCAGTTGAATGCTTTGATAGAACATGAAAAATATCCGGCATGGCTTGAACTGAAGAAAAAACGTGATAATGCGATTAAAGAAGTGGAACGACTGGAATCGGAAATGAAAAAACTCATCTAAATATTAGTTATAATCACAATGGCTACAACTTCGATCTATCATAGCACGTTAAAGGAAAAATTAGATACCGAGCTAAATATAGCACTAGCGGCGAGGAAAAAGGGGCTTGACCCCGCTCCGACTTCTGAAATCAACATAACAAAAGACCTTGCAGAGCGAGTCGAGGCACTCATATGGGTAAATGGTTTGGGTGCGAGGATAAGGGAACTAGAGCAAGCGGGTAATAGCAGAGAGGAAGTTGGCACTGAAAATCTGCTATGACTTCGTAGAGAATAAGTTTGGCGAGTATAGACGGATAGAGATAGTAGAGCTTGCGGTAAGAACCGCAGTTGCGATCCTCACCGAAGGTGTAGTTGCGGCACCTATCGAAGGTATATCTCGAGTTGTGTAGAGTCCCGAAATTATTTCGTCAAGAAACTTCACCTCAATTTATGGTGAAGCTAACAGACAAAAAGATCAAATGGGCAGTTAAGCAGGTAATCAACAACGGCGAAAGCACGGGGATGGTTGCAGCGATATATGGTGTCTCAAGGAGAAGAATACAGCAATTGGTGAAGTATTATAGGGAAACGGGGAAATATCCTATGCTTGATAAGAAAAGAAGACCAAAAACTCATCTTAGTGATGATGAGAAGCGGATAATTGAAGATGCCTATAATGAGTCATTCTTGGGTGCCCGTTTACTTAGGTACCATATACAGAAGCATTACAAACGGAATATATCGCATAACAAGGTTCATCAGCATCTGCTTGAGGTGGGTCTGGCGAGACCTAATCGGAAAAAGCAAAAGAAGCGTAAAAGATGCAGATATGAAAGAAAGCAGAGTCTTTCACTGGTGCATGCTGATTTGCTTGACTATGATGGGTGCCAGGTGATAGCGTACGAGGACGACGCATTGAGGAAGATCCTCGCTATTGGTGAATTTACCACTGCAACAACAGATAACGCCATAGGTGTGTTTAAGCGTGCAGAAGATATAGCGAGAGCATATCGTGGGAAGATCACTGCGGTTAATACTGATCGGGGCACTCAGTTCTATGCAAGCGGTGGTGAAAAGAAAAAGGAGGGCGTAAGTCGATTTAAACAGTATCTGAATGCTTGAGGTGTCAAACACATCCCATCGAAGCGGAATAATCCGCAAACTAACGGTAAGATCGAGCGGTGGTTTCCGGAGTACAGAAGACATAGGTGGAGGTTTGATTCTGCGTATGCGTTTGCAGAGTGATACAATAACCGTGTCCATGGGGTACTTGATCTGGAATACTTTGAAACTCAGAATGAGGCATTTATCCGGAAAATGAGATGTGAGAACACGCTTGGAATATTCATCGAGTGGTGTGAAAAGGAGGTAAGTTTATGTATAAGAAATCTCTTATGAATAGTAAGCGAAATAATATTAGGACTCAACACTGATTTTGCCGCTTTTATTTCGCCGAATAATTTTTCGTATATAGCTCATATAGTAGTGTAACGTTCCACTGCCGTATATCACTATCGCTTTTTAGTAAGGAACCCCCGATGCAACACGTAGAAGTAGAATGCGATGCAGTGGGTGGATTTTAGTAACCTAAAAATCCAACCTCATTTTGAGCCCATAGGCTTAACGGGACAAATGCGGTAAAGATCATCGAAAACCATAAGGGAAAGGCATTCATTAGCCCGCAAAGGATTTTAATTCAGCAAGGTCCTCCTTCACCAAAACCGCCTACGGAACATCAAGAATAATGTGTTATCCTACGACAAACGTGGATGCCCCGCTTTTCAAAGTGGCGTGATTGGGGCTTCCTCAATATCCTCTCTAACCTCCGCTATTTCACGCGCCATAATCTCGTTCAACTCCGTCTCGCTCAACTCTCGCCCATCTGTGACCCTTATAGGATACGGTGGGAATTCGTTGTCCATCTCAAACTCCAATTCATTCACCTTTTCCCAGGTCGTCTCGTCAAGCACCACTATTTTCGTATCCGCAATCACATACAAATAATCATCAATATAAATAGCCCTCCTGGCTCTTTCCGCACGCACCGCTTTCTCCAGTGCCAGCTTCTTGTCGGCATACGAGAATATATATCCGCCTTCTCTACCCGGCAAGAAGAATATCCCATGCTTTCTGTCTATCAAAAACGCATGATGCGTTTCCAGCACGTCTGACCATGACTCCTCCAGTATATATTTATCCACTTCCTCGGGTTCCGAAGGCGTAGCGACATCAAAAAGCGATAATTTCACTTCCCATCCCTCTTTACCTATGCCCAGGATTAAATCGTCAGTTATCGGATGCAAATAAGACGAATAACCCGGAATCTTAAGCTCGCCCTTCAATTCTGGCCCTTTCGGATTTGAAAGGTCAAGCACATAGAACGGATCGGTATCCCGGAACGTGACCACGTAAGCCATATCCCCCAGGAATCTCACCGCATATATCCGCTCTGTCTTGCCAAGGTCTTTAACCGAGCCCACGACATCCAGGTTTTCGTCCAGCACGTAAACGTCACTGACACTTTCCCTTCCACCTTCTACCGTAGTTGCCACACGCAAATAGCCGTCATGTTCGTCAAGCGAAAACTGATTTAAGACTCGTCCCGGTATCTCGCCCTGTTCCTCAACTTCAAAATCGGGCAGCCCGATTTTCACAATCCCCGTGGTCTCTAAATCCCGCTTATGGTCATCGAAATAGTCTTCCAGCCTGTTATAAAACTCTTTCCGACGTTTAAAGCTTTCATCTGTTTTAGAGTCCATATCACGTTCAAGAATGTACTCAAGCTCCACCTGTTTTGCCCTGTTACTTATATTGTACTCCATGAGCCGGTCAATCTTGTCCAGCGTGTCTGCTGGTATCAGGTCGCGGCATTTTTCCTTCAGGAACTTGTAGTACGTCTCGACAGGGTCAGGCTGATAAGTATAAGTGACATACAACGCATCTTCGGACATGTAAATCACGGACCGCCCGGAAGAACCCACGAAAGAGATATTATTAGTTATTTCGCCTTCTTCCGGGTCGAAGATAGCGGCGGTATAAACAACATCCACGGGTACCAACTCAGGCGGATGATATATCTCAGAACCACGAACAACCAGAGGTTCCCCCTTCACGGACATCGGATAGACCGGTAAAGGATCATAGCGGTCAATCCAGTTTTTCGTGACCAGATAGATGCTACCGTTGCAAAGCCGAGCGGAAACGAGCGAGCCATTCAACTGTATCTGCCATGCCTCTTCCGGTGATTCCGGTTGTGAAACATTATATCCATAAATCTTTTTACCGTCGAAAATAACCAGCGTTTCATTCACCAAAAGCATATCTCCGCTCTCCTTTAGTTTCGCTAGTACCGAGAGGTTAGAAGGCGGAAAAGCAGATATTACTCGCGTTTCGCCTTTCCAACCCCTATCAGATGAGAAATAGATATGTTCTCCGTCTGTCTTCACAACATCCGGTTCATCAATCCTCAGTACCTGCACCGTGGTCGTGGAAACTCGTGACGGTATGTCTGCTTCTGCGATAGCTTCTGGCATAGGTGCAGGCATAGGACGAGGAGCTACACCTTCTTTCATCTCTTCTATCTCTTCTACCACCTCTTCCATCATTTCACGCATAGGGCCCTCTATCGGACGAAACTCATCTACTATATAAGCTCCCCGCTCCAGGTCAGCGGCTTCAGAAAGATAAGCCAAAAACTCTTCTTCCGATCCGAACTTACCGATTTCGCTCGATATTGGGATTCCCTGCTCAATTTCTTGATCCAAGCCTTCCGGTGAATACACAAATAATAACCCGGCGAGTAATACTACAACACCGATACCGATACAAACGGAAATGATTGTTTTGTTCATCTTTATTCTTCCCGTATTAAATAGCGTTCTTTTTCATCTCTTATAAGGTTTTCGGTCGTGTCAGTATCTCCGAATACTTTTCTGTGATATAGACAAAAGAAGTTATTTTTAACGTTCTTGTTAAATATAATGAACATTTTAAGCACATAAACCCTACGGAGCCCGGATAGTCAGCGAATTATGCAGCAGAAAAGAGCAAAAAACAGCAAAAAGTCCGCATTAACAGCCCTGATGTACGCTAACAGCCGCTATATAGCCAAATCTTCCAATTAGCTCCTCATAAATCTTGTCTGGTGGTGGACCTTTATCGTCCAAAATATCCTTCTCTCGGAGGAGCGCAATCACCGCAAATACCGCTGTTTTGATTATGCGCCTCCTGAACAGGATATTAACAAATCTCCTGAACGGAACACGCCCCTTGAAGAACTGCCATACATTGTACAGCATGCACTCAAATACGAAGAGTGCGAACCGTATCACAGGTATTGACGATTTTGTCCTGATTCTGACCTCATCCTGCACTCTGAAAGTGGTCTCTATCCCCCATCTCTTCTTATAAT
>QENJ01000257.1 GCA_013374505.1 Candidatus Methanophagaceae archaeon | reverse complement strand
AAGTTCGTCCAGAAGGAGTATGGCCCGGTTCCGATATGCAACATTTATAAATAACTCTTGCATCAGAATAAACAGTAGATGAATGTTTATGAAAAAAATCAAAATCGGAATTGTAGGAATTGGGAACTGCGCAAGTTCCTTAATTCAAGGTATGGAGTACTATAGGAATAAAGATAGCAAAGAGGCTATCGGATTGATGCACTGGGAGATCGGTGGTTACAAGCCATACGATATTGAGATAGTAGCCGCATTCGACATAGATAGAAGGAAGGTGGGAAAAAGATGTATCGGAAGCCATTTTTCAACTCCCTAACTGCACTACCATCTTTTGTAAGGACATTCCGAAGACAGGAACCATAGTTAAGATGGGCAGTGTTTTTGATGGCGTTGCCGAGCACATGAGTAATTACAATGAAAGATACACCTACCTTCTTTCTGATCAGAGAGAGGCAAGTAAAGAAGAGGTGGTAGGAGAACTCAAAAGATCAGGTGTCGAAATGCTCTTGAATTACCTCCCTGTTGGATCTGAAGAAGCCATTAAATTTTATGCCGAATGTGCCCTGGATGCGGGTGTCGGATACATAAACAACATGCCAGTCTTCATTGCCAGCAGTCCCGAATGGTGCCTGCGTTTTGAAAACGAGGGGGTACCCATCATAGGGGACGATATAAAATCCCAGCTCGGCGCCACCATAGTGCATCGTGTCTTGACCAACCTTTTTAAAAGGCGGGGTGTGAAACTTGAGCGTACCTATCAGCTCAATACAGGGGGGAACACGGATTTTTTAAACATGCTCGACAGAAGCCGTTTAGCTTCTAAAAAAGAGTCCAAGACCGAAGCGGTACAATCGCAAACCAAAGACCGTTTGGCGGATGAAAACGTTCACATCGGTCCCAGCGATTGGGTGGCATGGCAGAAAGATAACAAGGTCTGTTTCATACGGATGGAGGGCAAACTTTTCGGTGACGTTCCCATGAACCTTGAATTGCGGCTTTCTGTGGAAGATTCTCCAAACTCTGCGGGAGTGGTAATAGATGCCATAAGATGCTGCAAACTGGCACTTGAAAGAGGTAAAGGGGGTGTTCTCTATTCTCCTTCAGCCTATTTTATGAAACACCCCCCAAAGCAGTTTACCGATGATGAGGCATATCATTTAACTGAGGATTTCATCAAAGGAAGACGAGACGATTAACGAAAAGCGAAGGATTTGACCAATGAAAATCGCCTATGTATCTACTCATCTTCCCACACAATGTGGGATAGCTACCTATACCGATTATCTCATTCAGGGTATACGAAAAGCAGACCCTGCATCAGAAGTTAAGATCGTTGCCGAGCAGGGAGCATCTCCAATAAAGGATGATAATCTTGAAGTGATCCCCTGTTGGGATAGAAACGAGAATTATGTAGATCCTATCATTTCACACACAAAGGGTTTCGATGTCATTCATATTCAACACGAATATAGTATTTACAACTTTGATGATAGATTACCCACTGTGCTCCAGGGATTGGATGAAAAAGCTAAAAAGATAATCACCATCCACTGTGTAAGACCCGCTCAATTCTCGGAAAGAGGGGCTGTCGATGAGAATTTTGCCGCGAGAATTGCTACACTTGCAGATGCGGTCATCGTGCATCTCCCAACCCAGGAAGCAATACTCACTCGGCTGGGAGTACCATCAAAAAAGATCCATATTATCCCTCATGGAACAGAACTCAACGATGAAGACAAAGAAATTTCGCGCAAAAGGCTTGGGCTGCCCGTGGATGCAAAGATACTCCTCATGATCGGATTTATCAAGAGGCACAAGTGTCTACACATCGTCCTTGATACCCTTGTTGAGATACTGGAAAAATTCAAAGACGTGTATTTATTTGTGGCTGGTGGTCTTGCACCAACCGCTTCAAAGAGTGATATAGAGTACGCAGAATTTATAGGTAGAACGATAGAGGAACTAGGGCTTCAAAAGAATGTCATTTATCCAAATAAATTCTTCCCAAACGAAGATGTTCCCTATCTGCTTAGCTCTGCGGACATCGTCCTTTTCCCGTACTATGAGGAAGATCGATCTGCCTCTGGCTCATTTCATCTGGCCATAGGTGCGAAAAAACCTATCATTGCCTCAAGGACACCAAAGTTTGAAGAACTGAAAAATATATGCGATGAGTTACTTGTGCTTCCATACAACTCCTCTGGTATCGCTGCTATAGCCATTCGTCTTTTCGAAGACTCCAAATTTCGGCAGTATGTGGTCAGTCGCACTGAAGAATATAGAAATTATACCTCATGGCAAGCCATAGCATCTCAGCATTTACAACTGTATCAAGAGGTATAAATAAAAAATGTCATCTTCTTTGAATAGCACGATTAAAGAGCTAGGCGATGGTAAGGTCATTCAAATGGCATCAGGAGAGTATATCTTTAAGTTGGACTCTTATCCCGAAAATCCCATCATAAGACCTCAAGACATTGGTCTTACATGGTATGAAAAAGACCAGTTAAAAATGGGGGCGGTCTTTAATGCGGGAGCCGAATTGTTTGAGAACAAGGTCGTCCTCATGCCACGGTGTCACCGCAATTATCAAAAAGGGCGATTCTTTGACGAGAAACTAGGCATTGAGAGGTTTTATCTCGAAAACTACATTTCCGAGATCTGGCCTTTGGTGAGTGAAGATGGCGTCCACTTTACCCGATTCCAGAACGCGCTGATCCGTGCTGATGGCACTGACCATCAAGACTTCGCTTATGGGATAGAGGACATTCGGATTATAAAGTACGGCCATAGGTACCTGCTGGTCGGGTGTGGTAAGATAAAAGCCCCGTTTAAGGGTGGCAATGCCGACCGAATTGCCATTTACACAACCAAAGATTTTGCGGACTTCAGCTATCAGGGTATGGTGGAATCCTTTGACTCGCGCAATGCCGTCCCATTTCCTGAGCGAACGAACGGGGACCTCTTTATATTGTTACGATTTCATCCCAACATACATATAGGCCTGCTTGAAGCGGGTATTAATCAACTGCTAAATCCTGCTAAATACAGAGAGTGTTGGAAGAAATTATATGAGCAACGGAGCCAGAATCTACTCCTAAAATCTGGCCTCTATCCACACGAGAAAGAGAAAATTGGCCCTGGGTCACAGCTCATCAAGACAGATAAAGGTTGGCTCGTTATCTACCATGCTGTTGGCGAGATAGATATTAACATCTGCAAAGCCTATGGATTGTCAAAGAAAATTGAAAGGGGATATTCCATCTGTGCCGCTATTTTAGATTTAGAGGACCCTCAGCGGGTAATTTGCAGATCCAGAAATCCAATCTACATCCCCTCTGCTCCCTACGAATTATATGGCAACAAGGAATATCCTATTGATGTGCCTGCTGTTGTTTTCCCCGTAGGTACTATGATTCGACAAAATAAAATGCTTCTTTACGCCGGAGCCGCTGATAAGTATACAATTCTTTTGAGTTGCAAACTTGACAATATCCTAAATTATTTATTGGAGTATTGTAGGCTATGAAATGCTTTATCATTGCTGCTGGTAAAGGGACCAGATTGTCCAGTAAGGGCGATTCAAAGCCCCTTATTCCACTTCTGGGATTAGCCCTTATCGAACGAGTGATTTTAACCGCAAAGAAGAGTGGTCTTACTGATTTCTATGTAGTAACCGGATACAACGGTGAGAAGGTAAAACGTTTTCTGGACGGATTCAACCAGAGCAGGGATATAAATATAACCCATATCACAAATGAAGAATGGGAAAAGGGAAACGGCATATCTGTCCTCAAGGCAAAAAAGCTACTGAATGAGAATTTCATTCTGTTGATGGGGGATCATATCTTTGACGAATCTATACTGGTAAGACTGACGAATGAAAGAATAGCCGATGACGAAGTTATGCTGGCTGTAGACTATAACATTGAAACCAATAAGCTTGTTGATGTTGATGATGTTACCAAAGTTCTTGTCGAAGAGGACAGGATTTCAGATATAGGAAAGAATATCAATAACTATAACGCTTATGATACCGGAATTTTTCTTTGTTCACTTGCAATATTCAGTGCCATCAAAGAAAGTGTACATGATGACGACAGCTCCATATCAGGGGGGATAAGGATACTGGCTGGCAAGGGAAAGGCTAAGATATTTGATATTAAAGATGAATACTGGATTGATGTGGATGACGAGAAGGCATTTAAAAAAGCGGAAAACACGCTTTTCGATACTTTGAAAAAGACATCTGACGGACCTATATCAAGATACTTAAACAGACCCATATCAACCAGGATTACAAGGTATCTTTTAAGAACGGATATTACTCCAAACCAGGTTTCGTTCTTTTCCTTTATCCTTGCTATGCTGGGCGCTTTTTTGTTCTTTTTAGGTGGATATATTACTTTAGTTATTGGCGCAATACTGGCACAGGTAGCATCTGTTATCGATGGTTGTGACGGGGAAATAGCAAGGTTGAAATTCCAGGTTACAGAATTTGGTGGATGGTTTGACGCTGTATTAGATAGATATGCTGATGCATTTCTTCTTTTGGGGCTGACTTATTATGTTTGTTTTACAAAATGTGATTTTTTCACTCTCTTTATCGGTTTTCTGGCAATCATAGGCGCGTTCATGAATAGTTATACAGCCGATAAATATGACGGTTTGATGAAGAGAAAACTTGGGCCCGGGAAGTACTATTTCAGAATGGGGCGTGATGTCAGGATATTTATTATATTGCTTGGGGCTCTAATAAATCAACCTCTTTTAATCCTTGTTACAATCGCTCTTTTGACGAATACGGAAAATATCAGGAGGATAGTGGTTTTATATAAAAATGGATAATATTGATTGTGTAAAAAAGAAGATGGAGTGGATTATAAAAAAATCTCGGGTTCCTGAAGACCCAATACACTCAAAAAATACTTTGGAGTGGCTGCTCAAATTTAAACCAGATGCTGATGCTGCCTTAAAAATAGCTGCTTTAGGTCATGATATAGAAAGAGCCATTGCGGAACGGAAAGTAAGGCGCGAAGATTATAAAGATTACGATGAGTTTAAAGAAGCCCATGCTTCAAACAGTGCTAAGATCCTGGCAGAAATAATGAACGAGTGCAACATAAGTAAAAAATTAGCAGACGATGTCGTTTTTCTGGTCTGCCATCATGAAACGGGAGGCACGAGACGCATTGATATTTTAAGAGATGCCGACAGCATCTCGTTTTTCCATGTAAATCTGCCCTATTACTTTCTCCGAAATGGTATTGAAGAGACGAAAAGGAGGTGCTTATGGGGGTACGGGAAGTTACCCGATAACCTGAAAAGGGTTGTGGCTGAGTTCGATTACAAAAATAAAGAACTTGAGTTACTGGTAAGGACTTGTATTGGTCAGAGTGAACAATGATATTGCCAGAACTTCACATAACACGCCGTTTATGGCTCGTTTTGTTCGCTCAAATGCCTTGCATTTCAAAACATCGAGACCGATAAGCAAAATTCGTGCCGCCGTCACCAAACAGACGCCCACCCACATCTTCTCGCAGCTCACCCAATCGCCTGACCTCCATCCCCGCGGATACCCTGTAATTCATTCGGGGTGGCATGGTCGGTGACTTAACCTAATTCCCAATCACCGCATCTTATGCAACAGCGCATTTATGTTCTCGCCGTGATAACCAAGCTCACCGCCCTGTTTAACAGCCCGTTTTATACCTTTATGCCCTTTTCGTGGTGGATGCAACCGGAACAGCGGTTTTATCTTATACTCCTTCAAATCCTTCATCTTCACATCACCCGTATAAAGAGAATGAGCCAACTCTTTTATCGAACCATAAGGAGTCTTCTGCTCCTGCAGATACTCATCCGTCAATCGCTTACCACCCTCCAATCGGCCTCGCGTAGTCAACAACTCCTCGAGTTCCTCTTCAGAAATCTCACCCCAGCCAACATAGGCATTTACTACATTTATCATTCCCTTGTAATACGCATTCTCTTCCACAACCGCACAGTGGTTGACTTTATGTAACCGCAGTAGCCCGAACGTATGTTTTATCTCTGGTCTTACCCCTACATTTCCCCTAAGCTTTATTATTGCATACATATTAATTACCTATGACATTGTTTTTATCGTGGATGTCTTTTTCAACGCATCAACAGTCGCCAAAGCAAGATTAAACGTTGTTCGTGTCTTTCCTTTTGTCTTTGTCCAGATGTCACTAATACCCGCGAATTCTAAAATCTTCTTCTGCGTGTCACCCGCGGCAAGACCCAGACCTTTCGGTGCGGGTTTAAATGTTACATAGACACCACCGGATTTACCGGTAACAGCAAACGGCACAGAATGTAACGAATTACAATTGCATTCCCAGGAACCGCAACCTCGTTCTATGTACGTTAAATTCAATTCCGCATCCCTTATCGCTTTTGTTATGCCATTTCGTACAAGTGCATCTTTACCTGAACCTATACCAATGTATCCATCCGTATTTCCGACTATCACACATACCCTGAACTTTATTCGTCTGCCCGAATCCGTCATCCGTTGCACCATGTTTATATCCAGAACCTCTTCACCGAGGTCTGGGAGGACAGTTTCTACTATTTGATACTCTTTTAATGGATATTTTGAGTTGAGCACTTCTTCTATCGTTGTTAGATCACCGTTCTGCACCATCTTACCCAACTTTGTTGATGGTACCCATACTACCTCTTCCTTCTTCCAGCCTGCTGCTCTAGTCATGTTACGTTTGTCGCCTCCAGATCTACCTCTTTGTCGGTCATTATGTTCTCCTTTACACTCGTGAAATTATCTGTGATACTGGTATCGTTCAAAAACGCTGCGATATGTTCGCCCTTAATACGTTCGTCCGAAGGAAAAACGATAGGGTCATGTGGTACAGTCATACCAGAATCAATTACGCCTTTAAGTGCCGCATACACTTTAGAACCGTGAACAGGAGTATGCAGCCCAATATCGAGTATCCCTTCATCATACCCTACCTTCTTCGCTTTTTTACCGAACAATAACCCCGTAAGATACGCTGCAGGTATGTTGCCCGTTCCTCCGTTATACCCATACCGATTCAGCTCTGAAGAAACAACAGCGACAAAAGTTTTATCGCAGAACGTATCATTCAAAACCAATTGCATTTGGATATATTTATTACTGTTTCTAACTACTACACGAGGCTTTTGACTAAACAAAAGCTTTAACCGTTTACGATAATCCGTCTTCCGTTCTCGCCGTCTTCTAAAAGGGACGCGATAAGTGGGTCCACTTGCACTTGCTCTTTTTGCCATTCTACTTTGCCTCTTCTTTATAATTTGATACAATATCATTTAAATGGGAGACATTTCTAATTTCGCCGCCCTTCGCCTTCCTGTATAACTTATGATAAACGGTTTTATCTACGTCACCCTCATCCCTAAGCTCTTTTAATCTATAACGTAAAGCTCGTATTTTTGTTATCCACTGTCGCTTCTTACCGCCTCTCGCACCTTTTGCGCCTTTCCGAGACCCATGCCCTTTTCGGCGTCCAAGTGCTTTTTTCTTTGCTAGCACTCTTGCCCGTCCCCTACTTACACCTATCTCATTCTTCTTTTTTATTATCCCTTCG
>QENJ01000256.1 GCA_013374505.1 Candidatus Methanophagaceae archaeon | reverse complement strand
GGGTAATTCCACCGGAGCAAAACGGTAACTTTGTTGCGAATATGGAAATGGTGTTGGATGTTTACAAGCGTCCATATGATCCACGACATCCGGTTATATGCATGGACGAATCTCCAAAGCAGTTAATTGCAGAGGCAAGAACACCCATCCCTGCTTCGCCCGGGCAGCTGGGTAAGTATGATTATGAATACAAGCGTTGCGGTATGTGTAATATTTTCCTCGCCTGTGAACCATTAGCAGGAAAGCGTATGGTGAAGGTCACCGAAAGAAAGACCAAGCGGGACTGGGCTTTTTTTCTGGAAGAGATCGCAAATCAACGCGAAAGAGCGAATAAAATAACGCTGTGATGGACAATCTGAACACACACGTCCCAGGATCGCTCTATGAGACGTTTCCACCAGTTAAGGCAAAAGCAATATTGGACAGATTCGAGTTTGTATACACTCCGAAGCATGGGAGCTGGCTGAATATGGCCGAGATTGAGTTGAACGTGCTCACAGGGCAATGCTTAAACAGAAGAATGGATGACGTTGCAGTTGTCAGGAAAGAGGTGTTGGCATGGCAGAATTTCAGGGACAACAAAAATGCGAAAGTCAATTGGCAATTCACAGCCGAAGATGCTCGGATAAAGTTATCGCGACTTTATCCAACACTTGAAGGTTGACATGACACTAGGTAAGCATACGATAGTATCCTCAAATGAGTCGGATCTTAAACGTTTTTATAAGTGCCCCCCATACTTTTTGGTAGCATTTGAATCTCAGTTAAAACTCTCTACTATTTTGGAGAAAATTAATGACTTCGTGGAATCTAAAGGATTCGGAGTTAATGAGGTGAACAAAATATTGGATGCAGTATTCATTATAGATAGGGGATGGATTATTAACTTTGGAGACGGCAAAGGTTCATATCGGTTTAGGATTCCAACGGGTGAATTGGTTGAGGGGTGGAGATATAGAGAGCCTGATTCTGTCCTTTTCGATTTACTGGGTTGGCTGTCCGTCGTAATGCCAAGAATGATTCGATTTGAACCCATCCTTCCCAGATATATTCTACCAGAAAAATAGAGATTGTTATGAAATGGATTAACCAACTTCAGCTAACAGCGGATAAAGGGGAAATCAAAGATTCCCAAAAGATTCGCCTATCAGCGAACTTCCCTTATCCGCAAAACGTTATACAAAATTCCGCAGGAGGATGTTGTCATGCCAAACTGGTTAGTCAGATTAAAGGGTGAGAAGTTCGATTTGGAGGACTTTCCATCACTGTTGCGTTCTCCAGAACTCACCGTCATCGAAGAGAATGGTTCTTACTATTTAAAATCGTCAGACTTTGACTCACTTAGCTTGGCGGATGAGGTGCGTGAATCTGCGATCGCAATCATCGATATGCTAAATGGTGCTATGAAGCTTCATATTCACAACTTTCGCGGCGTTTTTGAAGATGGTGTGACCCTTATCAAAGAAGAGGGTAGCCGTCCCCACTATGCCTATCTTAGAGGCTCAATTACAGCGCGATCTAAAACAAGCGCAAATCTCTCACAGCAACTACATCGAAGGGTACACAACAAATAGCCCCACGGCCCAGCAACGTCGAATCTTGGCTTAATCTCGCCAAGGATGATAAGGCTGTTGCTGATGCACTTCATTTTTTTAGAGAGAATACCTGGATCAATCTTTACAAGGTATATGAAATCATTATAGACGATGTAGGTAAAAAGGACGAAATCATAAGGAATGGTTGGGTGACAAAGAAGGGGTTACGTCGGTTCACTCAAACTGCTCAAAGCAGAGCAGCCCTTGGTGACGCCGCACGTCACGCCTGCAACAAGCCTCCTCCACCCCCGCAGCCGATGCCTTTCCATGAGGCAGAGTCACTGATTAGAGGTGCCCTCCTGAGTTGGTTCCATTCAAAAGCATAATCACTTGTTACCTCATGCGGGCTCAGGCTAACATGAAGGCTATATGTTTCACTATGTCCCCACAACTGCAGTCTTCGACCGCTTTTTGTATAGCCAGAATACGTCAAATGAACCAGCAACCTATTTTGATGTTAAAAATGTAATCCTGTGCCGTCTCACAAAAACAGCAGAATATCCATTTCTTTCTTGTCTAAAACACACTCTATGGGGAAGTAAATCGGCACGGTTCAATGAGCCAACATGAAGACTCCCTCACGTTCATATCTTATAAATCACTTACTGCTCTTGCCGAACTTACTGGCAATGTATTATTAGATTTGAGCATATACCACTGAAAGATCCTTCTTTTCTGGAAATGTCAAAGCAAAAACCGATCCCTATTCACTTATCCTTCCCCACCCATAAATTCCCCTTCCAACCGAAACGCCGGTATCCCGTCGTCATACGACCGCCAATTTACATCCACGAACTCTGTGCAGTTGATAGTCCCAAACTCATTTGTAACCGAATGTTCATGAATTATCTGTGGATACGAACCCGTGCGTATGCAATAATGATAAGTACGACCCGCAAGCAGTACGAACTGAGGCGAGAACCGAATGCTGCGCCAATCTCCTGTGTAACCATCCCGATCCGCAACTACCTCGGTGTCATCCCATATACGTACGGATCCCGAATACCCACCCGTACAGGGGCAAGAATACGTGTAAAGCTCGTACACCCGTATATCCCGCTTTGGCCTGATTGTGCCTGTATGCGTGCCTGCTATGCTTGGATAAGTGCCACAACCAGTCAAACGAGCCTATGTACCGAAGTCAAACGGGGAACGAAGACCGCTTGGAATTCCAGCTCTCGAAGATAAGATAGTCCAGTTGGCGATAAAGAAAATTCTGGAGGCTATCTTTGAAGAGGATTTCAGTGACGTATCTTATGGGTTCCGGCCCAACCGCAGTTGCCATGACGCGCTGGACATGGTTGACACGATCATCATGACCAAGCAGGTTAACTATGTGGTGGATATGGACATTGCGAAGTTCTTTGATACGGTAGATCACGAATGCTTGATGGAATGTTTGAAACAGCGTGTAGTAGACCCAAGTTTGCTCCGAATAATCGCCCGGTTCTTAAAATCGGGTGTGATGGAGGAAGGAAAATATCGGAAGACTGATAGAGGTACACCGCAGGGAGGGATATTGAGTCCTATACTTGCCAACATATACCTCCATTATGCGTTGGACCTTTGGTTTGAGAACGAGGTGAAGAAGCGGCTGAATGGGTTTGCACAGCTAGTTCGCTACGCGGATGACTTCATTGTCTGTTTTCAACACGATGATGAAGCCAGAGCATTTGGGAAGACATTAAGGGAAAGATTGGCTAAATTTGGACTGACGATTTCGGAAGAGAAGAGCAGAATCATTGAGTTTGGCCGCTATGCCTGTCAGATACGGAGAGACTCGCCTTTAAGTGGATAAACAGGCGAAGCCAGAAGAAGAGCTATAACTGGGGTCAATTCAACCGTTTTCTATCATTTAATCCATTGCCAAAGCCGAAGATATATCATTTCTATGCCCTATCCAAACAAACGTAGAGGATGTACTCCTGAAGAGCCGGATGAGGGAAAACTTCAAGTCCTGTTCTGTGATGGGGCTCATAGTAACCTCGGGGCCAATACCCCCCTAGGAGGTGGACTATGAGCCCTACTCGACAAGGGTGTAAGTCGATTTGAACAGTATCTGAATGCTCGAAGTGTCAAACACATCCCATCGGAGCGGAATAATACGCAAACGAACGGTAAGATCGAGCGGTGGTTTCCGGAGTACAGAAGACATAGGTGGAGGTTTGATACTGCTTATGCGTTTGCAGAGTGGTACAATAACCGTGTCCATGAGGCACTTGATCTGGAATACTTTGAAACTCCGAATGAGGCATTTATCTGGAAAATGAGCTGTGAAAACACCCTTGGAATGTTCATCGAGTGGAGTTAAAGGGCGGTAAGTTTATGAATGAGAAATGTCTTATGAATAGTAAGCGAAATAATATTAGGACTCAACAATCGTATTATAAAAGGGAAATCAAAGATTTTATCAAATCGGGAGGGAAAAACATGCAAGGATGGAGAGGAACTATACTGAGAATCGATCTTATGGATAAAAAGATAACGAAGCAACCTCTTGACAAGTCGGTTGCTAAGAATTTCATAGGCGGAAGAGGCTTCAACTCGCTTACCCTCTTTAAAGAGGTTAAGTCGGGCATCGATCCCCTGAGTCCGGAAAACGTCCTGTGTCTTGCTCCCGGTGCTCTCACAGGTACTGGCCTGGGTCTTTCAAGTCGCATCGAGGTCAGCACCCTTTCCCCCTACAGCGGGATCCTGGGTGATGGGAATGCAGGAGGGCATTTTCCAACGTTCTTGAAGCGCGCGGGCTATGACCAAATCATAATAACGGGGAGAGCAGAAAAACCAAATTATCTCTGGATAGACGATGGGTACATCGAACTAAGGGACGCCTCAGAACTTTGGGGAAAAACAACTTGGGATACTACCGACAGTCTAAAGAAAATCCATGGCAAAGACGTTAAAGTGGCTTGTATCGGTCAAGCCGGTGAAAATGTGGTCCGATTCGCAACTACTATGTTCGATAAGCATGCTTCCGCAGCTCGTGGCAGCGGGGCCGTTTGGGGCTCAAAGAACCTAAAGGCGATAGCGGTTCGTGGAACAGGAAAGGTGGAGTTGGCAATGCCCGAAGACTTCAAACAACTGGCAGCGGAGGACAGACAATTCTTCCTGAAAGACAAAACGCAACGTGAGGTCATTGCAGTATACGGCTCACATATCGGTATGATGTACTGGAAACCCGGTAATAGATACTTCGAGAAATATCTTGTCGGTGATGAGGTTCCCAAAGCCCTGAGACCCGAGGCATGGAAGGAATACGAAATAGGAAGATACGCCTGCTACGGCTGCCCTGTCGGGTGCAAGAACACATACAGGATCCCGGAAGGAGAGTATGCGGGTGAAATTAATTCTGCCCTTGAATTTGAATGCATTTCTTGCCTGGGGACCAATTGTGGGATCGAAGACCCCATAGCCATCATGGAGATGGAAAATTTCGCCGATAAGTATGGTATGTGTGTGATAGGTCTCGGTAATGCCATTGCCTTCGCCAAAGAACTATACAACCGGGGGATTATAACCAAAAAGGATACCCGCGGGCTTTCATTGGATTGGAAGGACAAAAATACCCAGATCGAGCTGATAGACCAAATTGTACTGAGGGCTGGGTTAGGAAACCTGTTAGCTGAGGGGATGTACAGCTTTGCAAAGATAATCGGAAGAGGAGCGATGGATTACTGCTACCACGTTAAAGGACTCAGCCGTGGCCCTCACCCTCCTGGAATTATTTCACTTGCTCATGCAACCAGCACAAGGGGCGCAGACCACCTTAGGGGAAGGATATGGGCAAGTGGAGAGACTGAGCACTTGCCCAGATCTTATGCCAAGAAAGCCGTCTTAAAAGAACTTGTAGATGAAGGACTGATTCTGGATGTACACAAAGATCCTGTGCGAACACTAACCATCGGTGAGAGAGTTGCAACACTAGCGGATGCAATAGGACGATGCAAAGGAGCGGTAATCAGTTGGGCTGCCTCAGTACCACTCATTTGGAGGTATCCGCTTTTTGATGGTGTCGGGAAGCTCTTGACCACGGCAACCAGTTTTGAATTTTCCGGAACCCAGTTGGAAGAAGCTGCAGAAAGAATATACACCATCGAAAGGGCTTTTAACGTCCGGCAGGGTGTAACGAGGAAGCATGACCGTATGCCACAAAAAGTCGAATTAATGGGGACTGCTCAAGGGAAAGAGGAGTTGAACGAACACGACAAAATGCTCACGGAGTATTACCAGATGCACGGATATGACCCTGAAACCGGTATTCCTACGAGAAAACGGCTGGAGAGTTTGGGCTTGAAGTATGTGGCTGACGAGCTTGAGGCACACGGCCCTTATCCGGATTGGGATGGTCCACCCCTCTGGCCTCCTCATGAATATCCGCATGGAAACTTTATAAAAGTTTAGAGTATAATGTGTGAACATGCGAACGGTATACCATCTCCTGGCGGCACAATCGAATAAGTCAGTGATTTTTTAATTTTTCATCCATTGAACCCAACATTTTCATCGTATTTGCAAATAGTAAACTACCATAACGTGATCCCACATCAACTTCCTGTCCAAAATCACACAATTCTTATCCAAAACGGTACCAAAACATCCAAAACGGCCATTACACGAGTGAAAAGGCGATAGCTACCGCTAACCACCACTCTTCATTCACACCAACTTGAATCGTAAAAGCCTTATCCAGAATCCAAAAACGGCACGGCTCAATGAGCCAAAATGAAGACACCCTCGTTTTCATAGCTGACAAGTCCCTTGCTTCCCGTACCGAAGTTACGGGCAAAGTATTATTAGACCAGAGCATATACCGCTAAAAGATCCATCTTTTCCAGAAATATCAATGCAAAAACCGATCCCTATTCACTTATCCTACCACACCCATAATCTCCCCTTCCAACCGAAACGCAGGTATCCGGTCGTCATACAACCGCCCATTCACATCCACGAACTCTGCGCAGTTGATAGTCCCAAACTCATTTGTAAGCGAACGTTCATGAATTATCTGTGGATACGAACCCGTGCGGATGCAATAGTGATAAGTACGACCCGCGAGCAGAACGAACTGAGGCGAGAACCGAATGCTGCGCCAATCTCCTGTGTAACCATCCCAATCCGCAACTACCTCGGTGTCATCCCATATACGTACGGATCCCGAATGCCCACCCGTACCGGGGCACGAATACGTGTAAAGCTCGTACACTTTCATATCCTGCTTTGGCGTGATTGTGCCTGTATGCGTACCCGCTATGCTTGGATATGTGCCATAACCCGTATCAAACACCGGCGGTTGTCTGACGGTAACATTACCCTCATGCACATCGCTTATCACTTTGCCTTCGGGACCTTCTACATCCACATTTGAAATTTGTAGTGCTGAAGTCCCGGCGTTTTTGGGATCCGCCGTCAGGTTGACCGTAGCGAATGTACCGGGTGTTGATATTGCCCCTCCGGTGGCAAAACCAAATATAGTAAACGTATCATCCACGCTACAGGAACCAAAATTATCGGTAAACATCCCGCCTTTTGTTACGCTGTTCACGGTAAGAAGCGACGGATCAACGCGCAAATCCAGCTTTATTTCTGTTATCGGTTGATTTGGCGTCACGGCTATATCCACAGTAAAAGTCTCCCCCTGATTAACGGTTTTTTGAGTCGGAGAAATCGCGATTCGCGTTGCCGCAGACGTTGCTGCACCTAATCGTGTGGCAGACCATGTTATGAGTGGATAAACCCTGACAACTCCCCACAAATCTTCATACTTATATTTCCAAGTACCTTCAGTTTCGCGACTAGAAGTAAAAACACCGATAATCGTATTTTCTGTATCGGGCGGTGTTGGCGTGTAATGGAATTTGCTGTTAACTATGGGGGCGTTAAATGCGTTACAGGTATATTTTGTGTTTGATCTAGCAGTTCCAATTTTCAAACCCGTTGTTTTGTCAAACATGTCCACGGGCACTTCTTTAACAGAGATCGAAAAAAGTGTTATATTATTTCCCGATACCTTTAATTCGACTTCTCCGTTATAGGAGGTATTCCCTTTCCAGGCTCCCTCGTAATTCTGCTGT
>QENJ01000102.1 GCA_013374505.1 Candidatus Methanophagaceae archaeon | reverse complement strand
TTCAAGTTGGTGTGAATGAAGAGAGGTGGTTAGCGGTAGCTATCACCTTTTTACTCGTGTAATGGCTGTTTTTGATGTTTTTGTACTGTTTTGGGTAAGAATAATGTGGGTTTTGACAGGAAGTCGATGTGGGATTACTTTATGGTAGTTTACTATTTGCAAACACAATGAAAATGTGGGGTTCGATGGATGAAAAATTAAAAATCACTGACTTTTTCGATTGTGCCATCCTGGCATACTTATTTTATCTTAGAGCCAAATATCTTTATGAACTTTGCTTTTACTATCTTTTGTGTTGTAGGGAATACAAGGGGTGGTGATAAGCGCGAATGGTGGGAGCAGAAAAAGAAGAAACGGTAAAGAAATGCGCAGAGATGCTTGAAAATACAATGGTTGATACCACGGTACCGAGAAACATAAGACGGTCAATGAGCGGGATAGAGGATAAGCTGCTGAACTCTGCTGAATCACATGCTTTGAGAGCGGCAGAGAGGATGTCCGACCTGGAAGTACTAACAACCCACCAAAATATTCCAGTTTATGCAAGGACGGTGGTCTGGAGCATAATAACACAGTTAGAAACTGTCTCTGTTGAAGGATAAAAAAAATGATAACAATAGCAATAGCGGGTAAGCCGAACTCAGGTAAATCCACCTTTTTTAAGGCTTTTACACTCGCAGATGTCGAGATAGCGGCCTATCCGTTCACAACGATCGCGCCGAACGTTGGAGTAGCATACGTGCGGGTGAACTGCCTCTGTAAAGAGAAGGAGCTTGAACTTGGGGGAGTGTGTGGCAATTGCATAGACGGCTTTCGGTTCATACCCGTAGAGGTATTAGATGTTGCGGGATTGGTCAGAGGTGCACATGAAGGAAAAGGTTTGGGCAACGAATTCCTGGACGAACTCCGGCAGGCGGAAGCGATAATTAATGTCGTGGATGCTTCGGGTGCTACGGATGCAGACGGCAATGTGGTGGAACTCGGGGCTCATGACCCACGCGAAGATGTTATATTCTTCAAAGAGGAGTTGAATATGTGGGTTTACGGTATAATAACCCGTGGCTGGCACAAGATGGGGCGTAGGGTGGAATTAGAAGGTACAAAGATCGAACGGTTGCTTGCAGAACAATTAGCAGGAGTTGGCGTTACGGAAGAGCAAATAAAGGGCGCTATCCTAAAATCCGGCATTCCAGACAAAAGTAACATGAAGTCGTGGACTGAAGACGACCTGAAGAAATTAGCGTCTCATATAGTACTGAGAAGCAAAAGGATGATTATTGCGGCGAACAAAGCGGATATTGCGCCTGATGAGAACCTAAAAAAGCTGAAAGCGCTTGAAAGCGAGGGCAGTGATAATGAGATTGTAATTCCATGTTCCGCCGCCGCGGAGCTTGCGTTGAGAACCGCATCAAAGAACAACATCATACAATATCTGTCCGGAGATACCGATTTTGTGATTGCATCTGAAGTTACGGATAAGCAAAGGAAAGGTCTGGAGCAAATAAAAAAATTGATCCGTGCTCATGGCGGTACGGGCGTCCAGGAAATAATAAATCGGGTGGTGTTTGAGTTATTAGACTATGTGGTGGTGTATCCGGTGGAGGATGAGCATAAGTACAGTGATTCCGCGGGACGAGTTCTACCGGATGCGTATCTTTTGAAAGCCGGGAGCACCGCTCGAGACCTGGCTTTTGCGGTTCATTCGGACATTGGCGATAGTTTCCTTTATGCGATAGACGCGAGAACGAAACGACGGCTGGGTGAGAAATACGCACTGCAGAATAACGATATAATAAAGGTGGTTTATTCGTCAAGATAGAAAAAAAATAGTGATTCGCGTTGGATTTGAGAGCATGTTATTAAAAGCAGTTTCTATAGCCCAAACGGCGCAGGATAAAAGATCTAATAAAAGTTCATCTTTCGTGTACCGTACTGATAATTGGACAAACTATTTTAAGCCATGAGAGGCGATCTCACAATTGTTTTCAACACCAAAAATTTTGCTTCTTTTATCATTTAAAGCTCCATCACCCATCTTTTTTGCCCGGTTTTGAATTGTTGGACCGCCACAGGATGAAGCAAGCTGAACGTACCGTTCTTCGCAGGCGCTGTTCCTATTTGATAGTTTGGCGCATCTTCAGCCAGTTGTACATCCGAGAAGTTCAACCAGCTCATGTCTCCCGATTCGCCGATTACACTGAAATTAAGCAGCACAACAGAGCCAGTCGCGCCGTTTTGTATCGCGTGCTCATCTATGGGCTCATAAAATACTGCGATTCTGGAGCCCCAATCAAGGTTAAAATATGCCGGAGTTCGCCAGTCTGACGTTAGAGTACCTTTCTGAACGCCTTCAAGGTTTATTACACTGTTATCGTATAAAATATTGAATATCATACAAGGAACTGGGCCATTCTGCACATTGGTGACGTTTACTGGTATTAACACAGGGGTATCCTTGTAACCTTCTGCGTATTCAACACCGAAGCTTGTAGCAGTAGGCAGTGCAGCGGCACTTGGTGCAAGCGTCCCAACTATCGCAGCTATCAGTAATAAGGTTAGTCCTGTTACTAACCACTTTTTACTTACTCTCGAGTTCATATGTTTTCGGTCGTTGCATATTTTCATTTTTTTGTTTCCTATTGGTAACCACAGAGGCTAAGTTGCTGCATTCTTTGGCATTACTCTTGTGGTACCTTAAATGGTACGATATGCGGTAACAGCATAAATAATTATCGGCTCTTCGCAGTCATCTTAACAAATAGCCGAGTTACTGACCTTGTATTCAAGCATTGAGTTTTCAGGATAGTTTTTCCGAGAACGTACATAAAAATTGTTTGGGTATGTAGAAATAAAAATTAGATATGTCTTCAAATTTTTTGGCTGTTAATGAGTTGTACTAGACAGACCATAAACATAAAAGCGTAATCCTTTTTCCGCTGCCACTAACACTTTTTAGCAGGTGTCAGGAGTTGTTTCGGCATGGCGGTGGCGTGTGCTTGCTGTTCAAATGCCAAGGCGGTTTCCACATTATATGACCCGAAAGGTTTAAATAGTGAACTGTCTATAAGACCAATTAAGTTGTGTTTTATGGTACCGAAAGCGGAAAAGCGGCTGCATTGCTTCGGTTATAGGGATAATGCGGGACGGTTGTTAATTCCTTTGCGAAACCGTAAAGAAGCGGGCATAGTAAACATAGCAGGTGCTAGAACTTATGATAGTGTTTTTCAGAAAAGTTTATAAGGACTGCATACCCGCAATAAAATTAGAAGGGATAAAACAAAAGGGTTACTAAAATGGATAAAAAATGTGGGATATTAATTATCTGCACAGCGATTTTGTTTCTGGTTTTTATAGGGGAAGCATCGGCGAAGACATGGTACGTAAATAGCAGCGGCGGAGCGGACTTTACGTCGATACAGAAAGCGGTGAATTATGCGGGTCTCCGAGATACAATAATCGTGAATAGCGGCACGTACAACGAAAACGTAGATGTATACAAGCAGCTTATTTTAAGAGGCGTGGACACAGGTGGCGGCAAGCCTGTTGTGGATGCATGTGGTAGCGGTAGTGCGGTTACATTAAGCGCGGATGGTATTACGCTTGTGGGGTTCACGGCAACAAACTCAGGCGATTGGGATGATGGAATTAGGGTAACTTCAAACAATAACAGCATTTCTGGCAACAATGTCTGCAATAACGACGGAGAGGGTATCTACCTCCACTCTTCCTGCAATAACACCATTTCTGGCAACAATGTCAGCAACCGCGGCGGCATCATCCTCGGATCTTCCAGCAACAACAACATTACAGGCAACAATGTCAGCAACAGCTATGGCATCTCCCTCCACTCTTCCTACAACAACTCTATTTCCCGCAATAAACTCAGTAACAACAACAAGTACGGTATTTTCCTCGGGTCTTCCAGCAGCAACACCATTTCTGGTAATACTGTCAGCAACAACGACAAGTACGGCATCTTCCTCTCCTCTTCCAGCAGCAACTCCATTTCCGGCAATAATGTCACCAACAACATATACGGCGGCATCTCCTTCGATTCTTCCAGCAGCAACTCCATTTCCGGTAATAATGTCCGCAACAATAACTATAACGGCGTCATGCTCGACAAATCAAGCAACAACTCCATTTCATGCAATACCTTTGTAAATGATGGTCTTGTTATTTTTAATTCCTATCAAAATACCGTGGAAGACAATACGGTAAACGGTAAGCCTCTTGTTTATCTTGAAGATACATCAGATATTGAGGTTACTGATGCGGGACAGGTTATACTTGTAAATTGCAGTAATATCTCGGTAGAAAATCTGGATTTATCTAATACAAGTGTTGGTATATGGCTATGGGAGACAGAAGATAGTATAATCTCAAACAATAATGTCAGCAACAACGACTATGGCTTCGCCCTCCACTCTTCCTGCAACAACGCCATTTCTGACAATAATGTCAGCAATAACAACGGAGACGGCTTCGCCCTCCACTCTTCCTGTAACAACTCCATTTCTGGCAATACCTTTGTAAATGATGGTCTTGTTATTTTTAATTCCTATCAAAATACCGTGGAAGACAATACGGTAAACGGTAAGCCTCTTGTTTATCTTAAAGATACATCAGATATTGAGGTTACTGATGCTGGACAAGTTATACTTGTAAATTGCAGTAATATCTCGGTAGAAAATCTGGATTTATCAAATACAAGTATTGGTATAGGACTATGGGCGACAGAAGATAGTGTAATCTCAAACAATGATGCCAGCAACAACGACTACGGCATCTCTCTCCTATCTTCCAGCAATAACAACATTAGAGGCAACAATGTCAGTAACATCAACGACTGCTTTAAAAAACGTGACTTTCTGTACCAGAGTCTATTCATTAAAGGCAACAATGTCAGTAACATTAACAACTGCGGCATTACCCTCCACTCTTCCAGTAGCAACACCATTTCTGGCAACAATGTCAGCAATAACAACGGCTACGGCATCCTCCTCTTCTATTCCAACAGCAACACCATTTCCGGCAACAATGTCGGCAACAACGGCGATGGTGGCATCTCATTCATATCTTCCAGCAATAACAACATTACAGGCAGCAATGTTAGCAACAACAACGAGTACGGCATCCTCCTCTTCTATTCCAGCAGCAACACCATTTCCGGCAATAATGTCAGCAACAATGACTATAACGGCATCATGCTCGAAGAATCATGCAACATCATTACAGGCAACAATGTCCGCAATAACAACGGAGACGGTATTTCCCTCGAGTCTTCCAGCAACAACACTATTACAGGCAACAATGTCAGCAATAACAACAGGGAGGGCATCTTCCTCTCCTCTTCCAACAGCAACAACATTTCCAGTAATAATGCCAACAATAACAACAGGGAGGGCATCTTCCTCTCCTCTTCATGCAACAACACTATTTCATGCAACAACGTCAGCAGCAACAACGGTGATGGTGGCATCTCCTTCCACTCTTCCTGCAATAACAACATTACAGGCAGCAATGTCCGCAACAACAACGGGCACGGCATCTACTTCTCCTCTTCAAACAGCAATAACATTTCCGGCAACAATGTTAGCAACAACAGCTACGACGGCATCTCCCTCACGTCTTCCAGCAATAACTCCATTACAGGCAACAATGTCAGCAATAACAACGGCTACGACATCCAGTTCTGCGGGCATTCTAGCAACAATAAAATCTACATCAATAATTTCATAAACAACGCTGATAACGTTTATTCTTACGAATCAACCAACATCTGGAACTCCACTTCAAAAATAACCTATAATTATAACGAAACTACTTATGAGAACTACCTCGGCAACTACTGGGATGATTACACGGGAAGCGATGCTGATAGCGATGGAATTGGCAATACGCCCTACAGCATAGATTTAGATCAGGATTACCGGCCGCTAATGGAATCATGGGAGAACTATTTTGCACCCACACCTTCCGTCTTTGACACAGGCGCAGGCACTTACCCAAGCATCTTCGGTACGCATAACGGCACAATCACACCAAGCAGGGACCTCAATGTAAGCAAATTGTACACATACTCATGTTCAGGCACTGGTGGGCATTCTGAATATGTAAGAATATGGAATAATTCTGGCTGGAATGTAACAGCAAAATGGGATGGTTACAAAGGAGATTTGCACAATATCTCATTTAATAAATCTTTCGCATTACCAGCAGGTGCAGAATACAACTACACTATAAAAACAGGCTCCTATCCACAGATTCATCATACAAAAGCACTGCTAACAACAAGCGGCTGGATAAACTGCACTGAGTTTGTGGATGCCAATGGCAAGAAATATAGGGATTGGATACCGGCGATTAAGTTGGAATGAGTAAAGGTAGGATGTGATAAAAGGAAAAAGGCTCTTCTGTGTTTCATGTGGGTAGATGTGGTTAGGAGGTGGTCAAACAATCCAAAATCAGAAGATTAAGAAGGATAAGTAGGGATTTGAACCCCAAAAAGGGGATAAAAAAAATATTGGTAGTGGTAATTGTGAGATAGCTTCTTAGGATACACTAATCCAAGATAGTCCTTGGTTATGAAATCTTGGAGATTCTGATAATTACGGACGCTCTGCATTCAAAACGCCCTTCAGGTAATCTGCTTCGGCTGATATTAGGGATATTAAATTACCCATACAAAATAGCGAAGAGCCTTAATAAGTTTATATTTGGTGCAGGACCTATTAACGCATAATGAGGGTAACGCTGGAGTTTGGTTTTGAGAGGCGGTTATCGCTGCCGATACAGTATAATTATATTGTGCAGGGGTTCTTATACGGTAATATCACGCCGGAGCTTGGTGAATTCTTACATGATCAGGGGTTCATGTTCGAGAAGCGAAGTTTCAAGATGTTCACCTTCTCGCGGTTGCAAGGGCGCTATGAGCTAAAAGGAGATAGAATAGTGTTTTATCCGCCTGTAACGCTCACGATAAGTTCGCCGTTTGACCGGTTCATGCAAGAGCTTGCGAATACGATGCTCCAGAAAGGCGATTTTGAACTCGTGGGGTGCAAGGTTTATGTTGCAAAAATTAATGTTCTGCCGGAGGTGCAAATAGAGGACGAGATAAGAATCAATATGCTTTCACCTGTTGTGGTTTACAGCACGTTACAGACGAAAGAGGGGAAGAAGAAGACCTATTATTATTCGCCGTTCGAGACGGAGTTTACGGATTCACTGGATAACAATTTACGTAAGAAATACAAAGCGTTTTTTGGTAAAGAGGCGAGAGCACGTAAGTTGGTGCTGGAAACTATTGGGCGACCGAAAGAGAAGATACTGAAATACCGCGGGACTATTATTAAAGGCTGGATGGGTCGGTTTGTATTGAATGGAAATAAGAAGTTACTTAAGTTGGGTTATGATTGCGGTATCGGAGCAAAGAATCCGCAGGGGTTCGGGATGGTAGAGGTGCTAAATGATGGACGAGGATAATAACAGTTGTGTTTATGTGCATGTACGTTACGTATAAATACATAAAAAATAATATAATACAAACATAATTGAAGGACTAAAAATGAAGAACCCATTCAGGTATGGTGAAGTGGTAACGGGAGATGACTTTGCAGACCGGGAAACCGAGCTTAAAGAGCTCACAAGGGACCTGAAAGCAGGTCAGACTATCTTCCTTATCTCACCCAGAAGATACGGTAAAACGTCCTTAATCATGAATGTGCTTGATACATTACAGAATGAAGGTTTTTATACCGCTTACA
>QENJ01000101.1 GCA_013374505.1 Candidatus Methanophagaceae archaeon | reverse complement strand
GCTATTTATGTGAGGAAACTACTTTGGATTTTAGAGGATATTACCTGTGTGCATAGCACAACGCAAAATTTCAATACTGGCGACTGGTTAGGGATTCGAGTATCATGGAGCGGTCCGGCAACTGATGCAATCAGGGTCTATTACGATCCTACTGGCGACAAAAGTTCTTATGTTAAAAGCCCCTCTGCTGACCCTGGCTATCCAATACCCGAACTATCTACGCTCATTCTGTTCTCCAGTGGCTTGCTCGCACTTGCGGGATATGCCCTAAAAAGGAGGAAAAGTAACGGAAAGGAATAAACGATAGGTACAGCAACATCACACGGCGTATACGTCGTGCGGTATAATGTAACCAGTCTCGTTACAACGGGGACTACTACGGCAACTGCCGGCACAGGTAAGCTAAAAGGTAGTTTCGATGGTTGTGTCAATGCAACAGACCTAAATAAGGGCACTTATAATGCTACTATTGTGATAAATAGCAACGACCCGGATGAGATTATGGTAGATATTCCATCTATTTACAGATACAATACTTCATCCGGTTTATTCGAGAAATGTGACCATCTGGACGATTGGGGTTGGTGGCCAGCAAACGGGTTCTGAAAGCTTTACTGAATTGGAACCTGGTAGAGGGTATTGGGTCTGGGGCAAAAAAACGATTGTGATTTGACATTCACGGGAATTGCAGCTTTTGATATATATGCAGCGTTGGCTACTGACTGGAATCTTATTGGCTGGTATTCGGCAGTAGAAGCGATATTAGGCGAAGAATCAGTAGTCGGGAATCCGTTGAATGTGACACCAGAGAACAGTTTGACTTCTATTTACAGGTATAATATTTCTACCGGGTTGTTTGAGAAAAGTGACCATCTCGATGACTGGGATTGGTGGCCCGCCACGGGTTCCGAGAGCTTTACTGCGTTGGAACCCGGTAGAGGCTATTGGGTGTGGGCTGAGAATGGTTGTGTGTGGCGGCATAAAGTATAAATATTACTACAAATAACACATTTAAATATAGAAAAAAAATAAAAGGAAGACGAGCAACCAAAAATGCAAAAATTTAGCGGTGCTGTTTTGATAGCAGTTGTTATTTTAATTATGGCTTTGGCTGTACACGCGCAGCCGCTACCACATGGAATCAAAGGTATTATGTATATGTCAGATGGTATAACAGAGGTACCATGGGCCACCAATTTCAGCGTGAACGATACAACAAGCGGCGACTACATAGCAGGCACAACAGGAGCAGGACCACACAATGGCTGGTATTCTGTTTCAATAAACGGTGCCACTGGCGACACAGTAGTATTAAAAGCCTGGAATGCCACGCACTACGGAGAAAGAACTGTTATACTCACAGGCGGCGATATGACCGATATAAATGTGTTATTAACAAACTTATCTACAGAGCAACAACATATGTCATCGCCCACACAAACCGCTTCTCGCAGCGGCACAGGTAGCGCAGATGGGGCGGCACTTCCTGAGGTTACACCAACGGCAACACCTGCACTAACCACACAAAAACCCGAAGCAACAGCGTTATTAACTTTAACACCTGCGCCAATCACGCCCACACCCGAAGCAGCATCTGTATTAACGCCTGTATCTACTACAGCACCCGCAACTCCTTTAGCCTCTCCTGCACCAGAATCGAAGGAGGACCTACCCGGATTTGAGGCTTATTTTGCTTTTTTTGTGCTGATAGTGTCATTCCTATTGAAGAAAAAGAGATATTGGTAGTTTCCGTGGTATATGACGGTACAACAATCCAAAAACAGAATGAAAAGTAACCAGTAACAGACAGAAAGGTATAAAAGATTAATACGCATAAAATGATTGCGTTTGATATGAACACATAAACATAAAACTATTTTATTAACCTTCCCACTAAAGAGATATTATACTATCTTTTAGTGGTACAAAAACGAAAGGCGGTATGACACATGAAAAAGGCAGAAAAACATGTTGAATCGGGAATGGAAAAATATATGCAGAGCTTTTTGCCTAAAGTGGCGAAGCGAGGAGAAGGGAAGCGCCGAGGAGGGGCGCACGACATAGTGTAATATTTACAAACATTTAGGATGTGAAAACGAAAAAAATGGATATAAAAAAGAACAAAAAGACGATTCAAACTTTTCCGAAGTTTGTAATACCTATTGCAGTATTAGTCCTGTTATCAGTATTTAGTACCCCTGTAGTTGCGTATGGTGCATCATATGACTATGACAGCTTTCCGCGAGAAACAAGAAGCAGCGGCACCATAAACGGCGGGGTATTCATCAGTTACGGTGATAACGACCAGATGCAGAACGCTGAAGTAAAGCCTTACGTAACCAACTTCAGTGTGCCTAACGGAACACTGAGTTTGACGAACACACAGCCCGATTTGACTGTTGAAGACATAAACGCATTCCACTACGACTCAGGTCAGAATGTGTGGTTCAATCTAACAAACGAGGTGAACGTCACGGTAAACAATACAGGAGATGTGGATGCGGGTGCGTTCAATGTGAGTCTGTATGCTAACGACACATTCATTGCGAAACAATCAGTGTCAGGTCTCCCGAGCGGTAACACGACCACATTACAGTTCTTATGGACACCAACCGGATGCGATTGCGATGATGACTGTTCTCCTGTGGATTACACACTGAAAGCAGTTGCAGATTGTGATGACAACGTAGCGGAATCGAACGATAGTAATAACGAGTCCACAACAGTCGAGACAGTGTACTGGAACGGTTACACGAGTGACCAACCTCTTGAGCACATTATACATGGAACAATAAGAGGCGGTTTATATTATACCCAGGGTGACGGTAGATACACCGGACTTTATTTACCGGGCTACAATACGACAGCGACATATGACATCACACTGCCGGACGGTGCAGATGTGGCGCTTGCACGGTTGAATGTCTATTACACGTGGCAGAAGGGCACGAGCAAATATCCGGAGATGATGGTAAATATAACAAATTCGTCAGGTACGTACGTGCTGACGCTGAATGCGAGCTACAATGATTCTCCATGCACAGGACTTGCTTTTACCTTTCCTTACGGCAATTACGTGTATGACGTGGCGCCATACATCTCAGGAAGCGGCAGTTATACGGTGGATGTGAAGAACAATGGACCTACGAAACAATCGAGTAATTTCTGTGTTGCAGCACCAGGCATCGTGATCCTATATGAGGACAGCACAAAACCCGAGTATGAATACTGGCTCATCGAGGGTGCCGACCTCTTAGAAGGTGGAAGACGATACGGCGCGGGTTCGCTATCGTTAGAAGAATGCACCAGTAATGCAACGTTTACGGGCGATATAGACATCGGACAAGTGGAAACTGCAACGCTGGGGATGGTCTCAGCATGGGGCGGTAGCGGTGGTGGATGGGGCGACTATCCGAGTCTCTACTGGTTTAATGATAACTATCTTGGTAATGCCACGATAATGGTCGGATACGTGTCACTCTATAACCGGACAGTAGACGGCATTTCGATGTATGTCGGAGCGAGCGGAAATGCACAGATTGGTGCGAACGTGAGTGATGTAACCTCGTATATCGCGAGTTCTGATAACACCGTTAGTTTCGGTGACGATGGCGATTCGATGATGCCCACGAATGCGTTCCTTATGGTGGAATACAAGGATGAGGAGGAAAAACCTGACCTGACGGTCGCAACAATCGAGCCCAACTGCGGCGGCTATCTGTTCGGAAACGAGAGCAACGAGATATGTGCAGAGGTTGAGAACGTTGGTGCGGCAGCCGCAACTCTATTCAAAGTCAGTTTTGAGGTTGACGGTTTCAGCGAAGTAGTAGCATTGAACGGATTAGCAGCGGGTGCGAATATCTCGGTATGCGTCAATGATACAACGCTGAGAAACGCAGGTAATGCTGTGACAATAACAGTTACCGCGGATTGTGATGGGGATGTTTTTGAGAGTGACGAGACGAACAATGCCTCTACTATGAATACAACAGTAGTGAACAATGGCTACAAGGGCAAGCGCTACACGGGTGGCGAGGACATAACCCCCTGGAAAACGTTTAAGCTCAACGGTAACCTGCTCTATTCGGTTGGTGACAGTCAATATGTGAGTGGTGGCAACCTTTGGACAATGTACAATGCAAGTTGGACTGCAAGTGACTTACCTGTTCCAGATGAGGTATCCATAGAAGTGGCAAGACTATTTGTACCATACACATGGGATAAAGCGGATGTGATGCCGGACAATGTCAGCATGAGTTTCAACAGTAAAACACAAACACTGGCTGCACACTATTCAGATAGGAAAAGCTATGATGGCTACAATTATCCTTATGGTATGCTGGTATACGATGTAACCGCTGACTTCCACGACTCCTGTAACTATGCAAACCTTACCAAATCGGAAAGTAGTACACAGGTATCCATGCGCGGCATGCTTCTCGTAGTGATATACAAAGATGACAGCGAACCCGAGCGGAAGATATTCATGAACGAGGGATTCGACCTGCTCTACGGTGGTTCGGCTAAATGCACGACACCTGAGGAGGCGACTGCGTATGCACCAATTGGAGCGATAGCGCTTGCAGGAGTAGAGAAAGCGACACTGATAACAGTTGCTCCCGGTGCGGATGGTCCGGAAGGCGACCTGCTATTCAACGGGCAGACTTGGATTGACGCGTGGAATTTCGCAGGTAGTACAGAAATAGGAATCAACGAGACCAATGTGACTTCGTACTTAAACGCAACAGACAATGAAGCGGGATTGCGAAGTAGCGAAGACGACATGGAGGCGAGTAATACGTTCCTCGTGCTGGAATACACATCCTTTGATACAGGCGAACAGGAAAATCCATACCCCAGTATAGCGGGCATACACAATGGATCAATAATACTCAATCACACAATAATTGTAAACAAGCTATTTACATATTCATGTCCCGGAACCGGGGGGCACTCGGAGTACGTGGCGTTTTATAACACAACAACAGGAGCGGAAATAGCAAACGGAACATGGGACAGCAATTCCGCGGATTGGCACACTATAACATTCAAAAAAACATTTCGAGCTACAAGCGGGTACCATTTACAACTACACACTAAAAACCGGCTCTTATCCTCAAATAGTTCATGCACAGGAATACAACGCAACAGGAGGGAAGATAACCTGTACCAAATTTACAGATGTAAATGGGAAAAGTTATGACAATTGGATCCCTGCGATTAGATTGTTCTAACTTAAGCAACGTACTCTGTTGAAAAACTTTTTCCCTTTTTTTTCTCTTTTTAGAGACCATGTCTTATCCAACTAACCCGCGAGAGCTTGCAGACAAAGATCCGTTAATATCAAAAAGGGTAATTGTTTAACTAACCACAAGATTACGCAGATTTTCACGAGAGAACACTAACAGGGATTGAGTTTCATTGATCACTCTACTCTTTATTGCCCAATATTTTTGTGTTAATCTCGTGAAATCTTGTGGTTTTTTAGATTGGCTATACAAATACCACGGTTCTAATTCAAGTCAAGTTGCGATAACATAAATCCAACGTGATTTATCCTTGACATAAGGAATAATATACTACATATATATGTTAGTTTAGCCATTATTATCAAATATTGTAATTGGTGACGTTATAAGAAGTGAAAATATCAGAAGAAGGGATGTAAAAAGGAGATGATGTAATAAATGAAGAAGAAAGAACTGGCGGCTGTTATAGCATTAACCATGTTTGCGTGTTTGCTTTTTTGCGCGCCTGCTTTTGCATGTTATAACTGGAACGGTTACCCGATGCAGGGCGAGGAGCACCCACTGTATCACAACGGTACGGTGGCAAACGGCACGGTGATTGGCGGTGTTTACGTTGATGCCGGACACGGTTTGTCCGGTGAAATGCCATACACGCAAACGTTCAGCGTGCCTGCCTATGATGAAGTGCGGTTTGCACGTCTCTATGTGCATGTTTGGGGCGCAACCTCGGCCTATCACGGCTGGCTAAATACAAGCTTCAATGGACATAGTTTAGGGAACTTAACGCTCCTTGGTAAGGATGATGTTGGTGCGGGTTGCAATAATCAAGTGTGGTGTGCATCGTGCGGCACATACGTCATGTGGTATGATGTAGGTGATATCGTTACACAGGGGACTAACAGTGCAACAGCAGTCACGGGTAGGTTAACAGGTAATTTTGATGGTCGTGTGGGCATGATCGAGCTGATTGTGGTATACGAAAAAGCGGGTATGGCAGAAACACGCTACTGGATCGTGCAGGGACATGAAGCATTAACCTATCCCTATCTTGATCATCCGGCCAAGGACTACGGCTATTCGTATTTCAATGGCACGATAAATCCGGATGATTGGGTAAATGCTGTGTTCTATAACACGTGGCTAACAGGAGACATGAATGATAACGATACGTTATGGTTCAATGATAACATGCTTTGTGAAGGCTGTACGAACTACGATCAGGGTGCTTATTTTGACTTCAAAGCTTTTGAAGTGAAGAATGCTTCCGTTGACTATTTAAGCTCAGGTAATAACTATGCCACGTACTGGCGTGCCGAAGATCACTATGTTCACTGGTTAAATACGGTGTTAGTACTCAGTAGGGAACCGGACCTTATGGTTGAGCATATTGATTTAAATACCGGCTGGAACCTTATTTCAGTACCATTAAACCTTATCAGTTGGGAACTCGGCGAAGAAGCAGTCGTGGGGAACCCATTAAATGTGACGCCGAAGAATAGTTTAACATCTATTTACAGGTATAACACATCTACAGCGCTATTTGAGAAATGTGACCATTTCGATGATTGGGGCTGGAGCCCCGCAACGGGGTCTGAGAGCTTTACAGAATTGGAACCTGGTAGGGGCTATTGGGTAAAGGCAACAAGCGATTGTAGTTTAACATTTACCGGAACTGAAGCTTATGATATAGATGTATCGTTGGCTACCGACTGGAATCTTATTGGCTGGTATTCTGCTGTCGGAGCGACATTAGGCGAAGAAGCAGTAGTCGGCAATCCGTTGGATGTGACACCGGAAAACAGTTTAACCTCTATTTACAGGTATAATAGTTCTACAGAACTGTTTGAGAAATGTGACCACTTTGCTGACTGGGGTTGGTCGCCTGCTACTGGTTCGGAAGGTTTTACAGAGCTGGAACCCTGTAGTGGCTATTGGGTAATGGCTGAGAATGCGTGTGAATGGAAGCATGTAGTCTGAGGATTGCACGAACGTAGTAATTTTTATCTGCACTCGTTAGACGTACATGGTGCGTACATATAAAAGGAGAAAGAAGGGGATAGGGAAGAGATGGATAAAAAAACGGCAATAGTTGTGAGTGTGATGCTAATGGCTACTATTTTAGTTACGCCGTTGACTGTATATGCCGGAATCCCAAATGACGGGACTACAGCTTCTTTCTTAAGTTTGAATCTGACCGCAGATAGCGATATTGTTATTGCTACAATTGACCTCTCACCAATAGGCGGGCATGCAATGTATGTGCTCACTTATTACTACGATGCGCTGTTTGGATGTAATATTACTACAACATGTAACCCCGGCACATACAATTTAACCGTGAATGTCACAGATGTCGAAGGTAATTCTAACAATACGGTAAATATTACGATTGCCGTATCTTCTTATCTATATGGGGCACCGGACATAACTTCCTGGTATCCTGAGGAAACCGAGATATACGACAGCGAAGGAGCGACAAGAACGTTTAACGTGACGGTAAACCAAACGGTAAACGTGAGCTGGTATCTGAATAATTTGCTACTGTTTACAAACCAAAGCGTAAAGGATGCTAAATACTCGCTGCATGTTGACGTGCCGGGAGAAAACAACGTATCCGCAGTTGCAAGGAATCTGAATGGTACCGACATGCAGACGTGGATATGGCACGTGGCAGAACCACAAACTTGTAATATGTCATTAACCACCGGCT
>QENJ01000100.1 GCA_013374505.1 Candidatus Methanophagaceae archaeon | reverse complement strand
AACCATCTCATGGGCAACATCGTATCGGACAACAACGACTACGGCATCTATCTGCAGAGTACGAATGACAATCATCTAACCAGCAACATAATGTCTGGAAATAGCTATAACTTTGGTATTGATGGCTCTAGTCTTTCTTATTTCATCCATGAGATAGATGAAACCAACACCGTGAATGGAAAACCCATCTATTACTGGGTTAACCGGCAGGATGGACAGGTGCCCGGCAATGCTGGCTTTGTGGGAATTGTAAACTCCACGAATATAACAGTGAAGGATGTGACATTAACAGATAATAGCGTGGGTGTACTGTTTGTAAACACAAATAATTCCGGGATAGAAACCGTCACCTCATCGGAGAACAAATACGGTATCTACATGCTGTATTCGAACTGCAATAACCTCTGTGGCAATATCGTATCGGACAATAACGCATTTGGTATCTGCATGGGTGAGTCCAGCAACAATACCTTAACGGGCAATACCGCAAACGAGAACGCGTGGAGCGGGTTCTTCCTCATAGATAGTTCGGATAACACGCTTACGGGCAACACCGCACATACGAACACCGATTACGGCATCCAGGTAGAATCTTCGAGCGGCAACCGCATCTACAACAACTACTTCAACAATACGAATAACGCTCAGGACGATGGAACCAACGTATGGAATACCACCAACATCACCGGACCGAACATCGTCGGCGGTCTCGAAATCGGCGGGAACTACTGGTCGGATTATACAGGCAGCGATGGTAACGGCGATGGTTTCGGTGATACGGCGTATGACATTCCGGGCGGCACAAACAAGGATCATCTGCCGCTGGTTCTTGTTCATGGGATCTGCGGTGACGTTGATGGGAGCGGTAACATTAACATCCTTGACGTGCGGCTGCTAATGAATCATGTGGCTGATCCGGATGGGTATCCAGTCGAATCGTGGGCTGGCAACGTTAACGGCAGCGGCGGCATAGATAACGCTGATGTGGAGCTGCTGCTCGCGCATGTGTTCGACCCTGGCGCGAATCCGTTGAATTGTAATGGAGTATAAAGATCATGAAAAAGATAACAATACGGCTTGTTGGAATAATCGCAATGCTGGTATTAGTGCCATCTGTGTGCGCAGAGGCGATTATAATTGACCATACCTGCACGGATCTGTCGCAGATACCGGATTATTGGATTGAACAAGCAAAAGGCAATCTTCATATTGCATATCAGCATACATCTCATGGCAGTCAGTTGGTTACAGGCATGAACGCCCTCGTGAATTTCCCATCGTTCGGGACGATGTATGAGTGGTCCGATGCCGGATCGGCTGGTTTAGACCTGGATGATTATGGTATTCCAGGTGCTAAGCCAGATCTAAGTCAGGGCGATTATATTGATGAATATGGGGTAACGCCCTGGGTGACGGCAACCCGGAATCTATTAAATAACCCTGCGAATGCGCATGTTAACGTTATTATGTGGTCCTGGTGCAGTATAAAGGATCATAACATCACACGTTATCTTGAGAATATGGAAATACTTGTCGCAGAATATCCTTATGTGGACTTTGTTTTTATGACAGGTCATGCACAAGGGCAGGGGGAGACGGGTTTCATTTATGCCGCAAACCAGCAGATAAGGCAGCATTGTATTGATAACGATAGAATTTTGTTTGATTTTGCGGACATCGAAAGCTACGACCCGGATGGGAATTATTACTATGATAAACCGATGTGGGATGACTTGGATTATAATACTAATCATACGAATAACTGGGGTATAGAATGGTGTTCGGCTAACGTTGGCTCAGAACTCGAGCAATTAACAACCGGGAATGACGTAGCCGGATATGGCGGGTGTGGTAGTTGTTCTCATTCAGGTTCCGTCGGAAGCGGGGAGACAATAAATTGTGTGCTTAAGGGACGGGGAACTTGGTGGATGATGGCACGACTTGCCGGCTGGGACGGTGTACCAGAAAACGGTGTTATCTACGTGCCCGATAGCTATGCAAAGATCCAATGGGCAGTTGATAATGCAACAGCAGGCGATACGATAATCGTGCGGGATGGCTCGTACACCGAAAACGTGGATGTAAACAAACGATGACTATCCGCTCGGAAAACTGCTCGGCTACTTGCATTGTGGATGCAGCGAATCCTGGCGATCATGTCTTTGAAGTGACTGCGAATTATGTGAATATAAGCGGGTTTACTATAGCTGACGCGACCGAATACTCAAAGGTGGGAGTTTACATTGATAGCGTTGGTCACTGCAACATTTCCGATAACATCGTATCGCATAACAATTTGGGCATCTATCTGGACAATTCGAGCAGCAACACGATTACGAACAATATTGCAAACATGAACGAAGATATAAATATCATCTTGAGTTTAAGCACTCTCAACACGCTTATTAATAACACGGCATCGTATAGCGGCAGCGGCATCTACATTCCAGACTCGAGCTACAACATGCTTTTGAATAACACCGTATCAGAGAACTTATATGGCATATACATGATTCATTCGTGCAACAATAATCTAACGGGCAATATCGCAAACGCCAACACAGGAGAACTCGGTGGCATCCATCTTTGGAATTCTAACGAAAATAAACTCACGATGAATAACGTATCGAATAATAGTCAGTATGGCATCTACCTGGAGGATTCAAGCAACAATCTAATCTACAACAACTATTTTAACAACACGAACAACTCCTTCGATGACGGAACCAACATCTGGAACACCACGACTACCACAGGACCATATATAGTCGGCGGACCGTTCATCGGTGGCAACTACTGGTCGGATTACATCGGCATAGATAATAACAGCGATGGGTGCGGTGACACGGCATACAACGTCCCGGGCGGCACGAACAAGGATCATCTGCCGCTGGTACCGATGTGCGGCGATCTCGATGGTGACTGTATCGTAAACATCATGGACATGCGGCTGCTGATGATGCATGTGAATGATCCGGATGGGTATCCCGTGGATTCGTGGGCTGGTAACGTTGACGGCAGCGGCGGCATTGGCATAGTGGATGTGCAACTGCTACTTACGCATGTGTTTGACCCTGTAGGACACGCGCTGATGTGCGGTTAAAACATATAAAAAATAAAAATATGAGGTATATTATGAAAAAGAGGATAGTATTTTTGGGTGCGGTGCTGGCACTGTTTCTTGTGGTGTCCGCAACATCGGCAGAGAATGCGGTGTATTTCAGTCAGCAGCCGGTTTACATACCAGAATGCGGTAATGCAACTGTTGATATTCTGATGAACGCGAGTGATAACATTGATACCTGGTCAACAATGGTCGAGTTTGATTCGGAGTGCGTGAACATAACGGAGGTTAATTTCACGGGTAGCATCACCCAGACCTATGCGTCTTGGGGGCACCACGGTGTTTACATATATCTCGGTGGTACGGACTTGATTGCAACGAACGGTAACGAATTACTGCTTGCTACGCTTACTGTTGGGTGCAACGGTAGTAGTTGCGGGCCAGTTGATCTGGGTTTTGCAGGAGAAGAGAACGTTACGCGGTTGATTGCGGGACCTCCGGATGGTGATCCTGGAGATACACCCAGAGTAGCGACTATGTATTCAGCGACATGGACGAATGGGAGTGCGCAGTGTGTGGGACCAGATACAACACCACCCGCTAGTGTATCGGACTTAGAAGAAACAGATACTGGACTTACCTGGATACAGTGGAGCTGGACGAACCCGACAGACGCGGATTTCAAACATACGGAAGTGTGGCTAGACGGCGAGTACAAGGGCACAGTGGCTGCATCTGAAAATATATACAACGCTACGGGACTTGAGCAGGAGACGATTTATGAGCTCGGCACGAGAACGGTAGATGAATCGGATAACGTGAACCAGACGTGGATGAATGACACAGCTACTACTCTGACTGTTCCGGATACAACACCACCCGCTAGTGTTTCGGACTTAGAAGAAACAGATACTGGACTTACCTGGATACAGTGGAGCTGGACGAACCCGACAGACGCGGATTTCAAACATACGGAAGTGTGGCTAGACGGCGAGTACAAGGGCACAGTGGCTGCATCTGAAAATATATACAACGCTACGGGACTTGAGCAGGAGACGATTTATGAGCTCGGCACGAGAACGGTAGATGAATCGGATAACGTGAACCAGACGTGGATGAATGACACAGCTACTACTCTAACGCCACCGAATCGACCACCGGTATCGGATCCGAACGGGCCTTACACCGGTACAGTAGGAGAAACAATACGGTTTAACGGCAGTGGGTCATATGATCCAGATGGCAGCATAGCCAATTATACATGGGACTTCGGCGATGGTAACTCCGCAACAGGCGCGACTCCAACACATACATACGCACAACGCGGTACTTATACCGTCACTTTGAACGTAACAGACAACGAAGGTGCAACGGATACGAACACAACAACGGCAACTATTAGCAGTGGAAGTACCAGGGAGCCCGACCTAACAGTCAAAACAAACGTGACATTTGACGAAGACGGCAAAGCCATCGTGAACTACACTGTAACAAACATCGGCAGCAGTAAGGCCGGAGAAAGCACCACGTGCTTGTACGTTGACAGTACAAAACTGCAACCCCAATCAGACTTAGCATTGAAATGCAAGCCAGCACCAACGCAAAGCCTGCCATGTCCCGCATTGAAATCAGGCGGGAGCTATAGCGGCAGATTCAAACCTGAGGAATGCCCATGCGGCGATACACTAAACGTAACAGTATGCGCAGACTACAAAGATGCAGTAAACGAAAGCAACGAGACGAACAACTGCTTAGCGACCGAAGTAGAATGCCCACCATGTGGACCAACCGCGAGCTATGGCAAAAACGTGCATTCTCAGAGAAACGTTTTGTATGCACGGGGCGCGTTGGGTGAACCCGATGACCGAGGTGCTCTCATGTACAGGCATGCTAGGATAGCAATCAAGCTGGAAGACACAATACCGTATTGCGAAAAGGTCAGTGTCCGGGTCAGAAGAGTTGCAGGGCAAGCACCGAAGTTCACCGTGGAAGTATCTTCAGACGGTAAGAGCTGGACGAAAATAGGCAAAAAAACGTGCACTTCTTTTGGTTGGACACTATATGACTTCAACGGCAACTGGGACAACGTGAAATACATCCGCATAACAAAGCCAGGTAGTAGCAGTAGACGATGGTGGCAGCAGCTAAAGCTCATGGGCTTGGACGCTGTATACGCGGAGGGCAAACCAAACTAAAAGATACAAACGAACGGGAAAGCAAATTTAGGGAACCGTCCTTTTTTTCGGTTCCTTCTCTTTTTTTAAGTCCATGCTGAGGGGTATGCTAAATACCGCCCACTCTTCACTATTTCCCTCGACAGTAAACCTGAGACAAGTATAATAACATATGAAGAGAGATTCACGATAGAAGTATCCATTAAAGGGCTTAAATCATATTTGAATATATAATCTAACGATTTCGCGATAAAGGAGTGCAACTATGGCTTTATTTTTTGTGATTGTTTAGCTAACCACAAGATTACGCAGATTTCCACGAGAAAGTAATAATAGGGATCAGGCTTAAGCACTCCATTGGCACTTTTATCCCATGTTAACCCAAAAATCTTGTGCTAATCTCGTGTAATCTTGTGGTTTTTTAGATTCGCTATACAAATACCATTTGTTTGTAACTTTAAAAACCAGCTTCATCTTGACGCCATAGCAGTATTATATAATAGGCGCACAGTTTATTTAATTATCAAGGGAATCCGATTCAAATGACTACAAACCAAATACCGAAAGTAAAAATCTGCGGAAACACGACTCCCGAAGATGCGATAATGGCGGCTTATGCCGGTGCAGACGCAATCGGTGTGATAAATGTCGCCAGCACGAAGCGGTACATAGATTTAGAAACAGCGAAACAGATATTTCTGGCTTTACCGATATTCATATCAAAAGTGGTAGTCGTAGCTCTGGATACAATGCCCGTGGACGCTGCGTATGATCAAATACAGTCAATAGAGCGGATCGGGGCGGATTGCATACAACTGCACGGTGAAGAGTCCGTAGAGCTCGTTACTGAGTTACGAAAACGAACGAATAGCCGAATGCGATTAATAAAAAAGGTTGGTGTGAGTACTGATGAACGCGAGTGCCTGGAGAACGCTTTAGCGTATGAACCCGTGGTGGATGCAATTTTACTGGATACCGTGGTTGTAGGCGGAACAGGGGAAACCGGTGGAACCGGAAAGGAACACGACTGGCGTATAAGTAAACAAATAGTAGAGCGAGTGAAGACGCCGGTGATACTTGCCGGGGGCTTAAACCCGGATAAAGTTGCCCGGGCAATAGCACAGGTTAAGCCTTTTGCTGTGGACGTGTCCAGTGGCGTGGAGCGCGAAATAAGACGGAAAGATGAGTTTAAGGTGAAGCGGTTTGTAGCGGCTGCGAAACACATAAAAACCAGTAGCCATATCTAATTCGTTTTGTTCTAATTTTATATTTGTGCAGATGCAATATCGATATGTAAGCAGTATTAAGATGATGAAAGGTAACGAGGGCAAAGAGGAACTCGAGAAGTGTATATATACTTCGGGCTATGAAGTAAATTTTTAGTATATCGGAAAAAGTAGAAAGGAAAGAAAGATAAAAATGAAGTCCAAACCAGACGACCACGGTAAATATGGCATATTCGGCGGTAAGTTCGCGCCTGAGGTGTTGATGACAGCGTTAGAAGAACTAGAATCGGCTTTCAACCGGTACAATAGCGACAAAAGCTTTAGAGCAGAGTTAAACGGTCTGTTGAGTACTTATGCAGGTCGTCCAACACCGCTTTACTTAGCAAAGAATCTGTCGGAGATGTGCGATGCAAAGATATATTTGAAGCGAGAAGATTTGGTGCATGGAGGTGCGCATAAGCTGAACAATACGTTGGGGCAGTGCCTGCTTGCGAAATACATGGGCAAGCGACGAATAATTGCGGAGACGGGCGCAGGTCAGCACGGTGTAGCAACAGCAATGGCGGCTGCGGTTTTAGGCTTGGACTGCGAGGTATATATGGGCACTGAGGACGTAGAGCGTCAGAAATTGAACGTATTCCGGATGAAGCTTTTAGGTGCGAAAGTGAACCCTGTGGATTCCGGTTCTAAAACGTTGAAGGACGCGATAAACGAAGCCATGCGCGATTGGGTGGCTAATGTAGAGAATACTTATTATCTGATAGGCAGTGTAGTAGGTCCTCATCCCTATCCTTTGATTGTACGCGAGTTTCAGCGCGTCATAGGCAAAGAGACGAAAGAGCAGATATTGGCGGCGGAGGGCAGGTTGCCGGATGTCATAATAGCTTGTGTCGGTGGCGGAAGCAATGCAATGGGCATTTTCTACGAGTTCCTGGAAGAACCGCGGGTAGAGCTAAAGGGTGTGGAAGCAGCCGGAAAAGGGTTAGAGACTGGCGAGCATGGCGCATCGCTTTGCGCTGGTACAGAAGGCGTATTGCACGGGATGTATTCAAAATTATTGCAGGACGAACACGGGCAGATAAAACAATCGTACAGTTTTGCGCCGGGGCTTGACTATCCGGGTGTGGGGCCTGAACTGGCGAATTTAGCCGAGTCGGGCAGGGTGAAGATGGATTGTGTTACGGATACCGAGACTTTGAGTGCGTTCGCGATTCTGTCTAAGAAGGAGGGCATAATACCCGCGCTGGAATCGGCTCATGCTGTTCATTACGCAATAGAAGAAGCGAAAAGACGCGAAAGTGGTAGTTTGGTCGTTGTGAACCTTTCGGGGCGAGGCGATAAGGATACGTTTATTGTTGAGTCGGAGCTGGAGGATAAGGACTGAATAATTTCAATCGCCGTAGTTGTATAGCGGGGGTAAGAAACCACGAGATTCCACAAGATTAACACAACACTTTTTCTTTTTTACAAAAAGAAAACCTGTGCTAAAAGAAAAACAAGGTTCTTTTGGTAAAGCTTTTCTTTCTAAGAAAA